>JBDRNN010000284.1:0-2422 GCA_043811145.1 Candidatus Bathyarchaeota archaeon | reverse complement strand
CACAGTCAATACCCAGCTCTTTCCGGAGCTTTTCATCTTTAAGTTGCCAAGATCCACTACCGCCAAGTATAATCTTCGGTCTATATTTTTTAATTAGGGGGTGGCTAAGAAGTTCTTTGAATTTGTATGCGTTGTATGCTTCTCCCCCCAAAAGAGACGTAAAGGTTGATGTGGGGGGACCAAATCCTAACGGATCATGTTCAGAAAGCCCTACAACCTTTGTTTTCGGACCTATGGCGTTATGCAAATAATCTGGATGCATAATTATGATGTCTTCAGGCTTAAACCCATAGTTAACTAAAGCAGCTTCTATCTTCCTTGTACCTAACTGGGCATATTTAACTGAGCCATCTTCATTTGTTTCGACATTTGGGCATAGATAGGTGAAAAAAATCTCATCTGGCATGAGTCCTTTAGGCATACATGAACCAAAACCAAGAAAAGCTTGTCCATGATACTCACTCATCAAAGTTCTTCCGTAAGTTAAGACAATTTTATATCCATCACTAGACATCGGGTTATCAAACTCCAGGGTCATCAAACATTTCGCATATATTAAATTTTACGATTAATTTTCCAAGTTACATCTTAACTTTTGTTGTGATTTACCATTTAGGATTATGTGCGATGTGACCCGACTTGTTTTTAGAGGTTTCAAGATTTGGCGGTTTATCCATTTCAATCTTAATAAGACTATAACTTTATTGAAATCATCTGTTAATGAATAAGAGTGAAGTTAAGTGAGTGATTCAAATTCATCAGCGGTATCCAAAATTGCATTGGAAGCTTATTCAGGGGCTGCCTCCCATCTTGTTAACTCCGCTTGGATGAAGGAAACTATCGACTTGAACCTGGAAGAAATCAAATCCACCGCCGATTTATGTAACCTTTTAGAAAAAGAGATGAATAAGCAGGAAGACAAAACGAGGCAAACGGACATAAAAATCTATTTAACCTACCTAGAACAATTGAGGCAAAAGTTTTGACAGGTAAGCCTGCTGAGCTCTTTTCAAAGCCTATTTTAAATGAACTCAAGAAAATAGGAATCTATAAACTCACTGAGATTCAGGAGAAAGCCATACCTGTTATCAAGACAGG
The DNA here is from genome assembly GCA_043811145.1 of Candidatus Bathyarchaeota archaeon. Lineage (GTDB taxonomy): Archaea > Thermoproteota > Bathyarchaeia > Hecatellales > Hecatellaceae > JBDRNN01. The sequence continues at coordinate 1,324 of JBDRNN010000284.1, read as the reverse complement.
AAATAATGTTCTATTAATAGCACCTACTGGTTTGGGTAAAACTGAAGCAGCCATCCTGCCAATCTTCGATATGTTTCTGTCACGTAACAAAGGAGAAAATCCTAAAGGCATATCCATGCTCTACATAACCCCTCTCCGCTCATTAAATCGAGATATTTTGAAGAGGCTTGTGGAAATGGGCAAAAGGCTTGAAATCAGAATTGAGGTCAGGCATGGTGACACCCCGACAGGAATCAGAAGGGCTCAGGCAAAATCTCCTCCTAACATGCTAATAACAACGCCCGAAACTCTACAGGCAATCTTGGCTGGCTGGAGAATGAGAGAACATTTGAAGGAAGTAAGATGGGTTGTGATCGACGAAATTCATGAATTTGCATCCGATAAACGTGGGGTACAACTCACTTTAGCGCTTGAACGTCTACAAATTTTTACAGGTAGCGTTTTTCAACGAATAGGGCTTTCCGCGACTATCGGTAACCCCAAGCTTGTAGGAAGATTCCTCGCTGGTAAGAAAGCTGATGTTCAAATAATCAAAGCTGAAGTTTACAGAGAAATTATGCCCCAAGTTGAAAGCCCTTCTGTAACTCAAACCGACGAAGAAATTTCCACAAAGCTCATGATCCCCGCTGGAATAGTCAGTAGGGTTCGAAGAATCCTTGAGCTTTTAAATGAATACAGAACAGTTTTAATCTTCACAAACACAAGAGAACATGCAGAATCGCTTGCCTCTAAAATCAGGATAATTTCTCCAGGCAAGAAGATAGGAATACATCATGGTTCCCTTTCTAAAGAAATTAGGATCGATACTGAACAGTCCCTAAAAAACGGCGAATTAAAAGCAGTTATCTGCACATCCTCTCTCGAGTTAGGCATAGACATTGGGATGATCGATTTTGTAGTTCAGTATATGTCACCTCGTCAAGTGACAAAAATTGTTCAAAGAATAGGAAGAAGCGGTCATGTGGTTGGTGATAAACCTAAAGGTTGCATTATTGCTGCTTGGCCGGATGATATACTCGAATCAGGGGTTATCTTGAGAAGGGCTTTGAGCGGAGAGCTAGAAGAGCCTTTGCTACATTCTAATGCTTTAGACGTGCTTGCCCATCAATTAGTCGGATTGACGTTAGATCGGGGGGGCAGTTCCACTAAAGTTTGCATACGAAGTAGTTACCAAAGCTTATCCCTTTTCCAATTTAACTATCGAGGACATGTCGGAAACTGTAAAACAGCTTGAGAAGGATAAGAAAATCCGTCTCTTCGATGACATTATACAGGTCAGTCCCAGAAATAGTCGTCTATATTATTATGAACATCTTTCCATGAT
>JBDRNN010000283.1:0-2107 GCA_043811145.1 Candidatus Bathyarchaeota archaeon | reverse complement strand
CAAATCCGGTACGAAATATCCTTTTAGTTCATTTGCCAATCTTTTATCCTCTTGATTTTGCCTCTTTTTTGTTTTCCTCTCGACATGAATTCATCCATCGGTAGATTGTTTTATTCCCTCAGATAATTTTTCAATCATTGCTTTTGCACATTCTCTAATTCCGATGAGGTGGCTTCTTTGGATGAATTCACTTGGGTGCTTATAGATGAGGTCGAAACCTCTAAAGCCCTCACGTGTTTTTTCAACAAGGGGAAGCTCATTTATCGCCAAAAATATAGCGTGTTTGTATATGCCTTTGCCTGTCCTGATAATTTCTTTTCTTTATTCGTCAGTATGCCTTCGTACCAGTCTGGAGCTTTTTCCAAGCTCAACCAACTTTTATTCTTCTGACTTTTGATCTTCTACGAGCTAAACTCTTTATTTTTGTCCATGCCATGCCCGTAATTGCCATGATAACAAGTGCTCTTTCCAAAGTACTTGTCATATCTGGAATTTTACTAGAGATCGTGACAGCGAGATTCATCATAACTTTCATGTTCTCCAACATATTCTTCTACATTGTCCAGAGCAAAGCATAGAACCTGAATAAATTTTAGCCCCAAACCCAAACCGTCTACAAGAGTTGAGAACACTTTTCTCCCTGATGCGATTTCGTAGTCAGGAGATTTGCCCGAAGTTGGTTACAAATATTGAACCAACTCAATCTACAGTAGAGGCACTCTACTCACTTTTGACAAAAAAATTCTGTTCTGTTGATTGTTTTTTCAAAAGTTATTTATAATCTCTGCCTTCATATTAACATTAAGTGCATTGTTATGGTTGAACAGAAATTTTATACTCCGCTAAAAATCGGGTTGCTCACGGTTACCGTGGCTTACTTCCTCTTCAACTTACATACAATGTTAACTTTGGAGTGGATAGGTGAATGGGCGAGAACTCCAGGAGTATTCAACACTATACAACTAATTGAAGATATTAATGCAACAATAGGAAATTCTTTCAGAATGGTAGGAAGCGTAATTGCAATTGTAGCTTTAATCATTTATTTTGTTAAGAAGAGTTTTTCTAAGAACAAAAGCTATCTTATCGCAAGGGTTGTTCTGGTTTTTGAAGCAATTTACTGGTTTGGGCTTCTTGCATCAGGCGCATCCGGCGTTTTTAGAGTGTTTACAAGTTCACGCAGTTTGACATATTCTTTAGGATATGTTTTGCCAGCAGTTCTTGAAGCTACAATTGTTCCCATTACCCTCATTATCTTTGCTTACAAATTGAGCCCAAACAAGCCTATGAAAAACTCAATAAAATGGGGCTTGATTTCGGGAACAGTTTTGGTTTTTGTATATTGGCTGCTTAACACAGGCATATGGATATTAGTCCTGCCTGTAAAAGGTACAGAATACTTGACATACCCCTACGTGATGGTTGCCTTCATTTCAACAGCATTAGGCTTACTTGCATTAACAGTATATTCAGTCTACGCCACAAAGACGCTCTCTAGAACTGAAAGTCTGCAGGATTTGAACCTAAAACCAATCGGGGTCATAATTCTTGGTCTAGGGTTGTTTTACTTGTGGAATTATCTTACATGGATATTCTTTGGCGGCGACCACGTTTGGAGCAGTTGGTACGCTTGGCTGTTGGGGCACAACATGGATTTGTGGATGCTTTCGCTGCCGCTGGTTGGTTTGCCGCTGCTTTTCAATACCAGGAGCATCCAAATGGGGTTCAAACAAAATCATGGGAAGCTCTTGTATGCAACTCAAGGCGTAGGCGCGGTTTTTGTTGCAATCTTTCTTGCAGCTTATCTAGGCGGTTTACCTTCAACTGATGTTCTGCATTCCGAGCCAATCTTTAGAATTCCGCTTATTATTTTTGGTGCTGCACTTCTAATATTGATACTTGCCACTGCAATTATGGCTGCTTACCTGAGGAACAGATGAAGTAATGCTTAGAGACTATCTGACTTTGCGCGCGCCAACAAACCTACTAAATAAGCTGCAAGAAAGATTGCAACAAAAACCGCGCCTACGCCTTGAGTTGCATACAAGAGCTTCCCATGATTTTGTTTGAACCCCATTTGGATGCTCCTGGTATTGAAAAGCAGCGG
>JBDRNN010000282.1:0-8985 GCA_043811145.1 Candidatus Bathyarchaeota archaeon | reverse complement strand
CTCCAAAACAGTATGGCCCTCAACATTCTTTACTGCCTTAGCTTTTCCAGAAGGTCCAACTTCGTCCCAAAAACTTAGACCCTCTTTACCTATCAGACCCAATTTATAAAATGACCTGAAAAACATTGTGTTCTTCTGGTTGAAGCGTTTAAATTTTTTTTCATCGACCATGTATGGAGGAGTTTCCATTTTTATCACTTAACCCTCATTATGAGGTAGGTTCCTAAATGTATTTCTATGAAATCAACATAGCCAAAAGTGAACTGGGAATTTGAAATTTGATAAAAAATAAACATAAAAATCACTTTTTGAAAAAGTCCATCTAGGAAGTGCCGGATAAACTTAGGGTATCTACCTCAACAGCCACCTTTATGTTGGACCTGATCAGGTCGAACCTTTTTCTTTCCGACTAAAAAACTTTCTTTATATCTGGGTGGAGGTCTTCACCAAGTTTCGTTACTGCTTCTCTTCTAGCATTATTGAGTTTTTCCTGTCTTTCTTCAAATGCAGGCTTGGAAAACAGTTTTTCTGGACGGATGAAAAATAGATCTACATCCCTTACTGCCCTTGGAACCTTGAAGCCAGATGGTGAATCTACCCAAACTCCAAGTCCACCTCTTAATAAAGAGTCTAGTATCGCTAAGGTGTGAGCGACGGTTATCTGTTTGAAAGTATCCTCTTCTCCTACCCCTCCAGTATTTAGCAGGTAGTAATTCATATGTGGGATTTGTTTCAATATTTCATAAAATCTATTGGCATGATCAGTTCTGCTGCCTGCTACAAACGGATCATAGAAAAATACGCTTCTAATCTTTCCAGCCTGGGTCGGATCTCCTGCCGAAGACTCCATTGCCATACCCGCAATCATTAGAGCAACTGCTTGCTTACGTGAAACTTTTGAAATCGCGGGAATTATTGGTCCTCTTGTAATCAAAAAAAAATTGTCGATCTTAGGTACACTTATACTTTGGCTAGCATGCATAACGTCTCTTCTCAACACAACTGCTCTTCCATTCGATGTTCTCGTATAATTAAAAAAATCAAAGTCGCCAGTCTCGTTCACATGAACATTCTCACAGACAGTTAGGGGTTTAAGTAATCCATAATAAATCTCAATTTGTTCAGAAGGTCTCAAACCTTCTGTTTTAACAAATATCCCTCCCGCTTCAAAACCGTGAAAAGAACCATCGGGCATTAACGTTCCACCATCATCCTGAATGAGCCAGGATTTTTCATCACTTTTCCGGGATAAGATCTTGCAAGTTAAAGTCGTCTTCCCATTAGCACTTAAAGCAACAAACAAAGATCTAGTAGTTTTATCTTCACCAGTAACCGACTGTAGCTGGTCTTCGCGGCATCCAGCGTGGAGGAAGATACCCTTTCTTCTTATCTTAGCTACCCAATCTTCAGCAGCAAAAACACCTTTTTTATATTCGCCAATATAATTGCTATTCCTAACTATCTTTACATATCTTCCATCATCTAGCATAGCCAACCTTATAGTGATTTCTTTTTCTGGAAGAGGTTTAGATTTGTTTTTTTCGAAAGCTTCGTCTGAAAAGAATACAATCTGGTAAGTTGGCTTTTTATCTTCTTTTGTAGGTATGAAAAGATTTTTTCCACCATAGGCTATGTGGGCAAATTCTACAGGAACAATTAATCTTACTGTTGTTTCGCTGTTTATGTCACCCACAATTCTATCAACGGAGATCAACTTTTTTTTTGCCAATTTTTCTTCGCACTGAGCTAATAGCTCCAACTCTGCTTTGCTAAATGGATGGTCAACACTGTTTTTCGTAAACTTTTCCGATCTCGAAGTGGGTTCAGCTTCTGCAACAAAGCTTCCATATTTTGTCTTAACTATGCTTGGTTCTTTTTCAACAAGTAGTTCTAGCTCAGCATCCGAGGGATTATTAACAAGCCGCCCTTCTTTTTCCGCTCGTTCCCTAATTCGATAGGCGGTTCTTACGAATTCTTCCAGGTCAATTTCATGCATATAATCACGCTTTTATAGGTGTCACATTTATGCTGGGCACTCTCTAAGTTAGATTCACTCAATCTGTCTTAAATTTTTACACTTTTTTCTGATTTTGACTCCATGTTTTTTGAGATTTTTAAAAAAAGGATATAACTATCATCCAATCTAACGGATTCTCATGGAAATTAAAGAAATAAAGTTAGATGAATTAAATCCTGACCAGTTCATAGAAGAAAAGGTAAAAGAAATTCGTTCAATTGTTGGCAGCAATTTAGCTATTAATGCGTTGTCTGGCGGTGTCGATTCTTCGGCTGTTACCCTGTTGGGACATAGAGCTTTGGGGGATAACCTAAAAACCTATTTCATTAACAACGGTCTAATGAGAGAAGGAGAACCTGAACATGTTGTTTCTTTATTTAAAGACATGGGGATAAATGTTGAGCTGTTAGATGCGCGAAAGACCTTCTTTGATGCGCTAAAAGGTATCACAGATCCCGAAGAAAAAAGAGAAGCAATCACCCAAACGTTTTACAAGACAGTTTTCGGCAGGATTGTTGAAGAAAGCCATATAAAATATCTTTTCCAGGGCACAAATTATACCGATGTCGAAGAAACTGTTGCAAGAATTAAAAGACAGCATAATGTTCTCGAACAGCTTGGAATCGATACAGAAAAAGTATACGGTTACAAAGTCATTGAACCTATACTCCCCCTCAGAAAGCCAGCAGTAAGAAAAGTCGCAAAAGCTCTTGGTCTACCCGAACAAATATATGAAAGACCCCCCTTCCCTGGTCCCGCTTTAGCAGCAAGGGTAATCGGAGAAGTTACGGCAGAAAGAGTGGAGATCGTGAGGAAAGCCACAAAAATCGTTGAAGATGAGTTGCATAACACAGGCGCATTTCAGTATCTTGCTATCCTGCACCCTGACAAAGTTACCGGACTAAGAAATGGACGGAGAGATTATGGTTTGCAGATAGAAGTAAGATGCTGGGATAGTACCGACGCACAAATAGGATCACCAACAAAGCTCTCTTATGACAATCTAAACAGACTAGCAGATAGGATAACTACCGAAATCTCTGGTGTTGTAAGTGTTACATATAATATAACCAAAAAACCTCCCTCAACAATAGAGGCAGTTTAGCTGAAAATCACAGGTAAAGGTGGTCGATTACACACCTTCACTTATTTTTTAATACACCGGTGTTATACTAAATTTAACTGGTTACGGCAGCTAGCTTAACCTGTTTCATCCCTCTTAACTTTAATAGTCTATGCATTAGTTTCCTTATCTTGTCAGCGTCACCTCTAACAGCTAAGACCTCCAGACAGCTTTTTTCATCCAAGTGGACATGCAATAAGGTGTTAACGATGTCGTCATATTCATGTTCCATAGTTGAGAGTGTATCCTTTGAAATATCCTTCTCAAATATTATTGTAACAGTGGCCATTATTTCTCCTGAAATCTTGCCCAACCATTTTTTTTCTGCAATATAGTCTCTTACAGCTTCACGAACAACCTCCGACCTTGTTGTGTATCCTTGACCAACCATGATAGAATCAAGCTCCACCAAAAGCTCGTCAGGAAAGGACAGGCTTATTATCCCCATCTTATCAAACCTCAACCTGAATATTGTGAAAAATATTTATAACTCTGGTGATTTTTATATTGCAAAATTTCACTCTTAAAAATTCAATTGGCTATTCAAGTCTTCTAAAAATGAATGTTCTTTTAAGTTATCTTTTTTTCACTCTTTCGCTATCATAACTTCTGTCGACTTGATTACCGCTTGAACCGCTTCCCCTGGTTTTAATTTAAGTTCATCAGTCGCTTCTTTAGTAATAATGGCGGTAATAATTACAGGGGATTTAACCTGAATTTTTACGCTGGTTGTAGTTACGCCGGTTGTTATCTCTTTAATTATACCCTCCAAGCGGTTTCGAGCACTTATCTTCAAACCTATCGCCTCCCAATATTCTTTATCATCTAAAACGTTTTTTAAATATAATTCAACTCGTTTGTATTCTTGAAGCAAAACCCTCCCAGCTTCAGTCAGGGTAGCTCCTCCACCTCCAAACTTCCCACCTCTTCTTCTAACTATTACTGGTTGATTCAATGCTTTCTCCATGTTAGCCAATTGACCCCACAGGTACTTGTATGACATTTTAATTTCCTTTGCGGTCGCTGTGAGCGAACCAGTTCTGTCAATGGTAGCAAGAATTTCTGTGCCGCCCTTACCTATGAGCCGCTTTCCTTCATATTCTAACCAAACTTTGAATGCTGGGCTACTTTTGATCTTAGCCATTTAGATAATCTCTCAGTAACCAGGTTATTTTTCCCTTAGAGTATCGTTTTGTATTTATGCTCACGATGGGTATTAAGCATATTCGCCAAATAATAATCGAAGATAGATGTTACCCGCAAGAGCAGAGATGTATATCCTATGTGAGTAGTGTTTGAGCTTCAAACATTGCCTGGGAATAAAAAACCTCATTGAACCCGAACAGATAATAACTCGAATATGTCCCGCCTGTGGAGAAGAAGTAGGCCTGATCAAGCCGTTACAAACCGAATAACTTAAACATATAGCTAAGAAACAATATCGTTTGTTTAGGGATTTATGAGTTTAGAAGTTTTGTCATCCAATAAATGGTTGGAATATTTCCACCCTTGCATCAAAGCTTAAATAGTATAGCCCTAATCGAGAATTGCAGAGGATTAACAATGAAGGGGAGTAATTACCGAGTTGGCCGAGGTCAGCCTTACGTCAGAAAGAAGTTTATTCATGGACAGCCAGTATCAAAAATCGCGAAATTTACAATTGGGAACACAAAGGCAACTTTCACTCATCGAGTTCTCTTGCTCCCTTTAAAGAAAGTTCAAATCAGGCATAACGCCTTAGAATCTACAAGGGTAGCTGTGAATAAAGTATTGTTTGACAGACTTGGGGAGAACGGTTACGTTCTAAAGATTCGGGTCTTTCCACATATTGTGCTAAGGGAAAACAAAATGATGGCTTTTGCAGGTGCCGACAGGCTTCAGGAAGGAATGAGACGTTCTTTTGGGAAACCCGCTGGATTAGCTGCCCGAGTCAACTTGCATCAACCTATTGTAGAGGTTGGTGTAAATGAAAACGGGTTGGAAGCAGCCAAAGAAGCTTTCCGTCGGGGTACGAGTAAGCTACCTACCACATGCATGGTAGAGATAACCACCAATACTGCTCCAGTGAAAACGGTCTGATTAAACTGATCTCGCTCTTATTCTAAACTGTTATTTTCAGCTAGGGTTTGCAGTATGATTTATGATTTTGAAAATAAAAGGGTTATAAATTCTATTTTAGAAAGTTCTGCCAAAAGGGTCTTGTTGCAGCTTCCTGATGGCTTAAAGAATTATGGGGTCAAAATCGCAAAGATTCTGGAGGATAAAACTAAAGCTACAATTTATCTATCCGCAGATCCATGCTATGGTTCCTGTGACCTTCCTATAGACGAAGCGAAAATGTTAAACATAGACCTAGTTGTCCACTATGGGCATAGTGTCTTCAAGAAAGAAAATTTTCAAAACATGATTTATGTTGACGTTAAGGTAAAGATCCAATTCAAGGAAACTGTGAAGAAATCTATTCCTCTCCTCAAAGGCTACAAGAGAATTGGATTAATTACAGCAATACAGCATGTTGATACCTTGGAGGGGGCGAGTAAACTGCTTTCTGATCTAGGAAAAGAGGTTAAGATAGGTCGAAAGGGATCTCATGTAAAGTATGACGGTCAAGTTACAGGTTGTGATTATGCGTCTGCAAAAAATATTGAAAATGAAGTTGACGCTTTCCTGTTCATCGGCGGCGGAATTTTTCACGCACTAGGTGTATTTTTGGCCACTGAAAAGCCGGTGGTAGTAGCGGACCCGTATTTAAACATGGCAAAAGATGTTACAAATCTGGGCGAGAAGATCATTAAGCAACGTAGGGCTGCTCTGGCCAAGACAATACAAGCAAAGCGGTTAGGTATAATAACTGGGGTCAAGAAAGGTCAATTGAACCTTAAAGTGGCTGAAATGCTAAAAGAAAAACTTGAAAAAGATGGAAAAGAGACGTTTTTACTTTGTTTGAAGGAGATAACTCCTGAAGCTTTGGATAACTTTCAAGAGATAGACGCCTTCATAAATACGGCGTGTCCTCGGATAGGTGTTGATGATCGGGAAAGATACAGACGGCCTATCATCGCAACTGAAGATGCTTTGACTCTTTTAAGAAATGGATGAGTGTTCAATGGTTATCCGGAGGAAGAAACTAGAGGTAGTTCTATCTAAGGTGAGGCCCTATCCTGCTCCAAGAGTAGCTTTAGAACAATATGTTACCCCCTGTGAAATTGCTGCGGCTCTTCTTCACACAGCAGCATACGCATTTAGTGATATAGTCAACAGGAGCGTTTGTGATTTTGGCTGTGGTACAGGGACTTTAGCTATAGGCGCTTCTTATCTTGGCGCTAAAGAGACAGTTGGTATCGATGTGGATAAAACCGCTGTGTCTGTGGCAAAAGATACCAGTAAAAAACTTGGTTTAGACGTGGATTGGGTTGTTGGGGACATAGCGCTTATAAGCGGCATTTTCGATACAGTTTTGGAGAACCCTCCTTTCGGAGTTAAAAGGCGTGGGGCCGATATGGCATTCCTTAAAAAAGCTCTTGAAACTTCAAAGGTTGTTTATACCATGCATAAAAGTGGAGAAAATAACAGAAGATTCATAAAGAATGTGGTGGAGGAGAATAGAGGAAAGATAAGCGCAGTTATAGAGTCGCGATTAAAATTACCTCATAGCTTTCTCTTCCATAAAAAACCGCAATATGAAGTAAAGATCGACATATATCGAATTGTTAGGTGATGAAGTTTGGTTTGTGGTAAGAAATCTGGTGAGTTCGTAACACCTGGTGTAAAGTTAGGTGTTATTGAGGAATTTAACTCTGGAACTGGAACTTATGTTGAGAATGGTTCAATTTACGCCCAAAAGACAGGACAAGCATCTATCGACATGGTTAATAAAAGAATAGGCGTTCGGTCTGTAGTCAGAACGCCAATTCTTCCTGAGAAAGGGCAGATAGTTGTTGGAGAAGTTCTGCAAACTCAAGATAAAGTTGCAACAATTCGGTTATTAAAGTTAAACGAAACTTCCATCAGTAGACCTTTCTCGGCTATATTACATGTTTCTTTTACTAGCAAACAGTACATTACCTCTACTCACGACGCTTTTGGGGCGGGCGATATAATTGTGGCAAAAGTTATTGGCGATGTAAATCAACCTTACCAACTAACTACTGCTGAAAGAGATTTAGGTGTCATCCATGCTTATTGTTCTAAATGCGGTGGAGTTTTGGACTTACACGGGAGACAATTAGTCTGTTCAATATGCGGCAGCAGAGAGAGACGTAAGATAAGCGAAAATTATGGCAAGATAGTATAATGAAAAAATGCTAGGCTACATAAAAAACTAAAAACATGTGAAAATATTTCGATAGCATTGAAGGGTTTGATATTGAAGGTAAACTTGATTAAGATGGATAAAAACGAGCTAAAAGTAGAGGTTGAGGGTGAAGGGCATACCCTTCTAAATATTCTTCAGAAATTTCTACTGAAAAATGAAAAGGTTGAAATAGCTGGATACACGGTTCCCCATCCTCTAGATAGAAAGGCTATCCTATATGTGAAAACAAAAGGTAGAATCGAGCCTTCGCGTGCAATTCTTGAAGCCTCTGAGGAGTTGAAAGAAGAGACTGGAGAATTTTTGAAAATCTTCAAAACTTCTTTAAAAGAATCTAGAAAAAAAACCTAACATTATTACTTTATGGAAGAATAAAGCCGCCGAAAACAAAAGCCAGCAACCCAGCCAGCATCCAAATCAGTGAAAGCTTTTTCACTCTTTTCGCATTCTCTTTTATTGGTCTCCTGGCTATAGATACGGCTGAATATAAAAAGCCAAAGTCGGCGAACATTATGAAAGGTAGGTACAATATAGAAACCATTCCACTCAACCATGGATAAATGCTTATTATCACAGCTGATGCATAGAAGGGTCCTGAAGCGTAAGCCGTTTTTCTTAACCCGTATCTTATGGCTAAGGTCTTAATTCCCCTAATCTTGTCGCCTGTCACATCTGACATTCCCTTGATTATTTCTCTTCCAGTATTTGCGAGAAATGCTAACAGTGCAAACACCATCAAAGGTCCTCCGGGGGTCAAGTCAACAATAAAAGCTCCATATAAGAATGGAATAGCTACGCAACCACTTACCATCAGGTTGCCCCAGAAACCAGCTTTTTTTCCCGCTCTATTGTAGAAAGTAGATAGAATAAAGATCAAAGTAGCAACTAGCAAACTGTATAGGTTAGTGAAGAGGGCTACTGCCAAACCAACAGTAGCTAAAAGAATAGCATAGTTTACAGTCTCACTAGGTTTTATTAGACCACTTGGAATGGGTCTATTCGGCTCATTGACCTTGTCAATCATTCTGTCGTAGTAGTCATTGATTACCATTGAGGAAGCGCATAGTGTGAAAGCGGTTACAAAACCAAAAATACTTGGGGAAACTAGGAGAGTGCCTTTTAGCGCTATTATCTCTCCAACTATAACTGCGAAACCCATCATAACGCAGTTTATAGGTCTTGATAATCTTATGAAGCCATGAAGCCTTTGAATGGAACTATTGCGATGAATTATCTATGCCACCCCAACAGTAAACTTGTTACGCCATGAATAAATTTAATTGCCTGTTCTATTCAACTATTAAAATCTTCTAACGTAGTCAGTTTTTAATCTTACAAAATATGAGACAATAATAACTTTAACCTCCTAAAATACATAGTGATGAGTAAATGACTAATTTTGATTATGATGTGATTGTGGTTGGGGGTGGCCCAGCAGGTCTCCTGGCTTCAAGAAAAGCTGCGGAGAAAGGAGCTAGAACTCTCCTTGTTGAGAAAAACTACACTTTGGGAATTAAGGTTTGTGGAGAAGCA
>JBDRNN010000281.1:0-2473 GCA_043811145.1 Candidatus Bathyarchaeota archaeon | reverse complement strand
TCTAAAAAATGATTTATTTTGAAACCTGCAGGTTTGCTTGATTCCTAACAATATCAAGTAGTCCTCAATCACCGTCTTGTGGTAAACCCTGGAAACATTACTTTGTAAGATAATATGTCGAAGAGCACGTTCAGCAGGATTGTTATGCCAGAGTATTCCATTATGATCCAGGAAGGTAAAAAGACTGTCCCTGTAGTTTGTGAACCGCTCTTGAAACTTGGAGCATAAGTCAGACTGGTAAGCATGATTTGTAATTGTACGAGCATAATACATGTCTACGCGTTTCTTGAACTTATGTAGGTGTCGTTTTTTCAATCCATACATCTGTATAGCTGCCATGATCGGCACTATTAAGTCTTTAAAATCAGAAACAAACTTCGCGTATTCATGGTCAAATGGTGCTGTCCATAAATCATTGTTCAAATCACGAATAAGATGCACTAGACATTTCTGATGTTTGCATTTCAGGGCATCAAACCCAGGGTAAAAATCGGAAATCAATATACCAGTATAGTCCGACAGAAAATCCTGAACAAATGAGGCCTCTCTGGTTTCAGTGTGTTTGAAAACAACGTGTATCCCATCTGTAATTACCCATATATATTGGTTTACGAAATCAACATTAATTTGGGTTTCGTCAACATGAAGATAAGGACTATTTAAAAGATTTTGAGTGATTTTTTCTTCTGTAGAAGAATAGTGTCTGGCAACTTCATTCAAATACAGAATAACTAATTTGTCCGAAAATTCTTCATTAAACAGATCTCGAATCATAGTTTTAATATTTTCATAGGACAATCGATGTGAGACCCTTTGATAAGCCATCCAAATTTTGAAACCATTTCCATATTTCTCAGGACGGCCTAATGTCCTATTAGAATTGTAACTCTTGTTACAGTTCTTACAGCGGCTCATGGTAAACACTCTGTTAATAACGGACTTTCTTACGCCGTTTTTAGAAAAGACAAGATCTATCTGAACCCTTTTTACCTTCTTCTTCGTTTCTTCTAGTATTTCACCGCATTTTGGGCATAATCTTTGTGGAGGGACCTGAACAGTTCGTGTAATTCTGTGATACTTCTTCCTGCTCTTAGCTTTTTCTGGTTTTATCGGGAGTTGAATATCCGTTTCCCTATTTTGCAGGTCGCTAAATCTGATTTTCTTCTTATGGTAGTCTGTCATGTGGGCAAACCTTAAAATCGACTCTAGTTGATGATGGAGAGGATTCTTAACTTTTGAGTTCCTGTCTTTTTTAGTGGAAACGAAGCAATCAATATCAAGAATAGAATCGTCCTTTTCTTTAACCAGGCATAGAAAGTCCGTTAGTCTCTTCACTGCCAGACAATCCTCATGATTATAGAGTTGGAGTCTCTGTTTGTATTCACTGTTTCTCGTATTCTCCCAACGGTATCGCCAGACCAATGTTTGTAAACCTGACGCATCAGGAGACGTCCACGATGCACCAATATATTTACCAATATCTTTCAACCCATTAGATCTTAAAGGAAAATATACCTTTCCGTAAATATACGTGTTAACATTTACAAGGCGCTCAGACATTTTGTCAGTTAGGGTTCCATAACGCTTCCCAAGCGTAGTTATTGCCGCTGCCTCGTAATTCCCATAGTGATAAATTGGACAATCCGGATACATGTCAAGCAATGTAACCAGCTGATACCAAATTTTTGCTTCATCCTCCTTAGTGTCTGCCCAGAATGAAAAACGCCTTACCGTAGAACCATCACATATCAGGAGCCCGATTAAGTAGAAGCATTGTTGGTCAGGAATTCCCTCGATGTCTAGAAATAGTTCCGTCTGACCTTGTACCAGTCGAGGTAACTCGAATAGATAAATTTTCCCTATCCTTATCACCAGTGCCTGTAGTTCCGAACTGTGTCTTAATGCAGGTGGATTTCTAGACCTTTTCCTTTTTCTTCTCGGTCTGTATAGGTAAGAAAGCTGATTAACAGTGAAAATCCCCTTTTTTTCATATTTTTTGATTTGTCTTGAGGTAGAAATCCCATCTAGCAAACTTAAGTGATCTTGCTCCTTGGCCTTTATTTCACACTCTACATGGAAGGGACAATAATGGCAGTGTTTGTTCAGGATGATGGGTGGAGGTTCAAGTTTTGCCTCACAAATCCAAGATGTTAATTTTCTATGAATTTGCTCGACTTCTTTGATATAAGGTTCCATTCTTATTTTGTGTGCTTTGTTTCCAGCAGCAAAAATTGTTCCCGATTCTGGCGTCTTCTTCTGTAATTTAGAGAGGACATATCCAGTAAATGCTAGATGAAGTTTTTGCTCTTTGCTAATTTTGAAAGTTCCAACAACGAGTGCAGGGATATAATTGTAGTTATTCACATGTAAAGGCTCTTCTTGTCTGACAAGAGCATCAACATAGGTCGTCAAACCTTCAGATGAAAGAGTCGCCTGAATCATGATGGGAACTCCCTTTTTCATTGCACCGGGG
>JBDRNN010000280.1:0-2309 GCA_043811145.1 Candidatus Bathyarchaeota archaeon | reverse complement strand
CGCTATTTGAGCGTATTAGTCTTCAAATGCTAACCGTTTCGTTTTACGTTAGTAATTTTCTTGTAGAGAACCTTTAATAATGTCCCTATTGCATAATCTGGTTTTCCCTTAACGTCCCCTGTTTTGTTCATCCGACAGCATTTGATGAACATCAGTCAATACATCCCTCTATTCTGGTATAAATCTAAGAGGAAGAGCGGGTAATATTAGGCGAGAGGTTAAAGCATACATGTCGATGCAAATTTTATCTGAACAGAAATCTTCTGAAAAGAATGCTAACTTCATAATAATCTTTACAACAACTCCTACCCCTGAGGATGCTGAGAAGATAGGCTCCGAGTTAGTGAACCTTAAACTCGCTGCTTGCGTCTCAATCATAAATAACGTCAAATCATTCTATCGTTGGGAGGGGAAGGTGGAGAAAGCTACTGAGAATATCTTGCTAGTGAAGACTAGAAAGGAGCTTTTCGATAAGGTTGCAAATCAAGTTAGGCGGTTGCATCCTTATGAGCTGCCTGAAATAATTGCTGTTCAGATCGTGACTGGAAGCGAACAGTATTTAAGATGGCTTGGAGAATCAGCATTTCCTGTAGAAGAAGAACAAAAATGATATTTGCAGACCAAATAACCACAGCGATTTTAGTTTTCCTTATCTTCTGGATTTTAATCTACATTGTAGGAAAAAGTCTAAAACTTGAGAAACATGGGTTTGAAATAAAACCTCTAGTTTTAATCTGCAGAACAAAAAAGGTCAACAGTTTCATAGATTGGGCTACACAAAGGCTTTCTACATCGGTACCTGTCCTCACGGATATCTCCATTGTAATGGGCATAGGCATGATGATCTTTGGAGCCTACAAGTTGTCCTTTAACCTTTATTTTTTCTTTTCAGCTCCTGTACAAGCTTCCCCTATTTTTCCAGCCATACCCTTCCTAACTATCAGAGAGTCTTTACCCTTCTTCCTGATGTCTATAGTTATCCTTATTGTAATGCATGAATTAGCCCATGGAATAGCCGCTCGATATGAGAATATCCCTATAAAATCAGCCGGGATTCTTCTGTTGGCTATAATTCCAGGAGGATTTGTCGAGCCTGATGAGGAAAGTTTCAAAAAAGCTGAAAGGAGGAAGAAATTAAGAATACTAGCAGCTGGGTCTTCAGCTAATCTTTTCTTTGGTATTATTGTGGCGGTTATCATGTTGAGTTTCTTTCAACCCTCAGGCGTTCTAATAACTAATGTTGTGGAGGACAGTCCAGCAGCTAAAGTTGGTATACAGTCAGGAGACATCATTAAGGCTGTTGATGGAATTTCTACTCCAAACCTGAACACATTCAGGGAGTTGATGACAAATGTTAAGGTTGGTACAACTTTAGCGATAGAGTTAGAATCAACGGACGGGCTTCTCACCACTGTTACGCTAACAACAATTGCAGACAGTGATAATCCGAATAGAGCGATTATTGGAGTTTATCCAACTGATAATGTGGCTATTACTCCTCTATATCAAGCTTTATTTTGGATGCAGCTTTGGTCGATAAACCTAGCTATCGTGAACATGTTTCCCATATATCCTCTGGATGGTGATGGTCTACTATACAACATTGTGGAGAAGTATGCAAAAAACTATAGCAAACATATTCGAATAGCTGCAACGGCTGGTTTTCTCGCATTGCTAGGCTTGAACATGGTTTTTACTTACACAATTTTCGGTTTCATTTCGATATAGGCTACAAAAATGATATGTACCCTCTGCAACAGGCATGAAGCGATCTTCCATCGGCTTTACTCAGGAGAAAAACTATGCGAAAAATGTTTCTCAGAGTCAATAGTGAAAAGGGTTCGAAAAACTATTTCAAAATATGGCATGCTTCGACGGGATGACAGAATAGCCGTTGCAGTCTCTGGAGGAAAGGACAGTACATCCTTACTTCATGTTCTCTACGAAATTGAGAAAGACTTTTCAAAGGCTGAACTATTCGTTTTGACAGTTGATGAGGGGATTGAAGACTATAGAGATGAGGCGTTAAAAATAGTTGAGAAAAACCGTGAAAAGCTCAGTATCGAATGGGAAAAAGTGTCATTTAGCGAACTCTATGGTCTCACTCTAGACGAGATAGCTGAGAAGACTATGAACGAGAAAGGTGAACTAACTCCCTGCTCTTTTTGCGGTGTGCTACGAAGGAAGGCATTGAATAAAGCCTCAAAGAATTTTAAAGCCACAAAACTGATTGTGGGCCATAACCTCGACGATGAAGTCCAAACAATGCTGTTAAACGTTGTTCACGGTGATGTTTTTCGTATATCTCG
>JBDRNN010000279.1:0-4534 GCA_043811145.1 Candidatus Bathyarchaeota archaeon | reverse complement strand
AGACAACATCCAAAATTACGGCTAACCTATTCTTATGTAACTCATTTACTAGCCTCTTTAAACCTCTAGGTCCGCCATAACTGTTCTGCGGTGCATACAGGTTTACTCCATCATAGCCCCAGTTACGTGTACCAGGAAACTGAGCTATAGGCATAAGTTCAACAGCAGTAATTCCAAGTTCATCTTTCAGATAACCTATATGTGGAATAATTGATTCAAAAGTACCTTCCCGCGTGAATGTTCCAACATGCAGTTCATAAATTATAAAATCTCCTAAAGATATTCCAGCCCAATTTTTGTCTTGCCAGTGAAAAGAATTTGGGTTAACTATTGCAGATGGACCATGAACTCCTTCAGGCTGGAACCTAGAAAGAGGGTCTGGAAGATCTTTTCCATCATTCACACTGTACGAATAACGTATTCCTTCCGTTAGATCATCGACGGTTGTGTGAAACATCCCGTCTCTAGTATATTCCATATTTATTTCTTTTTTTTCTGGAGTCTGAGTCTTTAACTTAATTTTTTTAGCCTTAGGAGCCCAGACCCTGAACATTGCCGAATTATTGCTAAGGTTAGCACCAAGAAGCATTTTCCAAGGATTATTTTTGGAAGGTATAAACAGCTCAGTTTTTAAGACCAAGTTATAGACCTATAATGTATATCGTGGTTGTAATAAAAATTAACTATTTGTTTTACGTTAAAGTTGTTTATTAAAAAAATTCGATAGATTTTGCTTAGATTCATTATAATTTATGTGATTTTGTTATGACCAAATTGTGTCGACAAAACCCACATTTATACGAGATCAACTCGCGTTTCTGGTTGCGAAGATTGAGAGAAAAATATGGTCGCGAACTTACTTTAAGTAGCATACCAGAACAAGAGTGGAAAAAACTCAGGCAACTTGGGTTTGATTATATATGGCTGATGGGAGTTTGGACACCTAGTGGGCGCGGAATCGATATTGCAAAGTCACTTCCCAATCTCCATACCGAATATAGCAAGGCGCTTCCCAACTGGAAAATATCCGACATCATAGGCTCGCCTTATTCCATACTCTCCTACACACTGAACCCTGAGCTTGGAAAACCTTCAGAGCTGAAGACTTTGCAAGAAATACTTCATGAATCAGATCTTAGCCTAATCTTGGATTTCGTGCCAAACCATGTGGCAGTTGACCATCAATGGACTATTTCAAACCCAGAATATTTTATTCAAGCTACCGCGGAAGAAGCTCATGAAAACCCTGATCTCTTCTTCAAAGTTAAAAATAATGGCGGAGAATATCTCATAGCGCACGGAAAAGATCCAAATTTTCCACCATGGCTTGATACAGCACAACTAAACATTTTTAATGCAAATACGCAAAACGCCTTGATCAGAGTTCTCAATACTGTTACTGAGCAGTGTGATGGTATACGGTGCGATATGGCAATGCTCAGCCTTAACGAGATCTTTCAGAGAACTTGGGGATGGCTTACCAAAAAGATAGGTTCTGAAATTTCTCAAGATGAATTCTGGAGGGTTGCTATCGAAAATGTAAAAGTAAATCACCCCAATTTCATTTTCATCGCAGAAGTTTACTGGGGTTTAAACTTGAAGTTGCTAAAGCTAGGATTTGATTACGTATATGACAAAACTCTTTATGATCACTTACTCGATGGAAATGTTCAGAAAATACATGCCTATTTAACGACCGAAACTAGCTATCAAAAGCGCTGTGTTCGGTTCATAGAGAATCATGATGAGGGAAGGGCTGTGAAAACTTTTGGAAGAGAGAAATCTAAAGCTGCAGCTGCTATTATTGCAACTCTGCCGGGTCTACGATTCTTTCATGATGGACAACTTGAAGGACATGCAATAAAAGTACCTGTTCAGCTTGCATATGTAAAACCCGAAACAGATGACTCAGATCTTATTGAACATTATCATGTGCTATTGAGCTTAGCTAGCAAACAAATCTTTCATGAAGGTGAATGGATGCTTTTAGATGTTAGCTGTGTCTCACAAGAGGATTGCTCTCACACGAATCTTCTAGCTTGGTTATGGAAGTTAGAAAAAATATCCAAGATAATTGTTGTCAACTATTCAAACTTTGTATCTCAAGGACTAATCTCCCTTCCAGCAGATTTATTGCACAAAAAAGTTTCTCTTGATGAACTTGTTGGCAAAAACTATAGGCAGACTGTAAAAGTTACTTTAAAAGAAGGATTGAATATCAAACTTGAATCATATCGAGTAATTATATTAACTCTTCAGGAGAATTCATCTATAAATCAATAAAGTATGATTTTAATGTCAGGTAAAAAACATTTTGAAATATGAGATGAGTTTATGAGTGGGAGCCATGTGAATATATAGTTAGTCTTCAGACGGGAAGTTTCTATGGAAATTTTGGAGTCATCAAAAAGAAAGATCGCCTACTTTTCTATGGAAGTTGGTTTGAATAACGACATACCTACCTATAGTGGAGGTTTAGGTGTTTTAGCGGGAGATACAATAAAGTCAAGCGCTGACCTAAACATTCCTATAGTTGCAGTTACACTTGTAAGTAAAAAGGGATGTTTTAAACAGAAAATTACACCCGAAGGAAATCAAATTGAGTATTACTATCCATGGGATCCATCTCGTTTTTCAGAGCTATTGCCTACGGAGGCAAAAGTATCTATCCAAAATAGAGAAGTAAGAATTAAAGCATGGCTTTATAATGTTCATAGTTTACTTGGCGGGGTAGTTCCTGTTATTTTTCTTGATACTGATGTTGATGGAAACACTCCGGAAGATAAAGAAATTACCTACTGCTTGTATGAGGGTGATGCAACTTATAGACTCAAACAAGAGATTATCTTAGGAATTGGCGGAATTAGAATACTTGAATCTTTAGGTTTCAATATTAAGAAATATCACATGAATGAAGGACATTCTAGTCTTCTTACTTTAGACTTGCTGAGTAAACAAGTGAATGACCCGAGCAAGGTAAGAGAAATGTGCATATTTACCACACACACCCCTGTTGAAGCAGGTCACGATAATTTTTCATATGAACTTGTCAAAGATTTGATGAACAGATACGACTTGGAGACTTTGAAGAAATTCGGAGGTTATGACAGACTTAACATGACCTTGCTCGGATTTAATTTAAGCGGTTATATTAACGGAGTAACAACAATGCACCGACATACCTCCCATGCAATTTTCCCTGGCTATATGATCAGCGCGATAACCAACGGTATACATTCGCACACTTGGACATGTACCAGTTTTAGGAAAATTTTAGACAAGCACCTGAGCGGATGGGCAAACGAACCAGAACTCCTAGTGAGAGCTGATCTTATTCCAAATGAAGAGGTCTGGAATGCACACACAGAAGCAAAAAAAATGTTGATCGATTTTGTAAATAAATCAACTAAGAAAGACATCAACTCTGAGACTTTAACAATCGGGTTTGCACGAAGAATGGCCGGATATAAAAGAGCGAACCTTTTGTTCTCAGATTTGGAGAGACTTGAAAAGATCAATAAGAAGGGGAAGATCCAAATTATTTGTGCTGGAAAAGCCCACCCCTCGGACGAGTCAGGCAAGAGAATGATTAAAGAAATCTTCAGTAAAATTGAGACACTTAGGGGTAAGATTGAAGCTGTATATCTTGAGGATTATGATCTGAGTCTTGCATACAAGCTAGTTTCCGGTGTTGATGTTTGGCTTAACACTCCATTGCCGCCATTAGAAGCCTCAGGTACAAGTGGTATGAAAGCCGCACATAATGGCGTGATAAACTTCAGTGTTTTGGATGGTTGGTGGATTGAAGGTTGGATTGAAGGTGTAACCGGTTGGGCTATAGGACCACATCCGAATGAAGCAATGTCAAACGAAGAGCGTATAGCTAGGGAGTTGGATGACTTGTATAATAAACTGGAATACTGCATTGTTCCTATGTTCTACAACAATAGTGACCAGTGGATAACGCTTATGAAGAACTCAATATCCAAAATAGCCTACTATTTTAACAGTCACAGAATGATGCGCCGATACGTGACTGAGGCCTATTTGTAGGATATGTTTTAAATAACCGACGAAGTTTACGTGCGACTTCAAAGTTTTCTATTGGGAATATTTTTGGCTTTTCAAAAACTGTGTTATCTGTTTTATGTTGATTTCTATCCATTATTTGTTTGTGTTTTAGGTCCTTTTGAAAGTTAATACACTTAGTTACTGGCAATTTTTCTTAAGTACTTTTACGAATAAAGGATTGTATTTCAAATTCGAATACAATCAAACGTATCTTTTAACAATTCAAAAGAATAATAATACATGGGCTATTAAAATACAATTATAATCTTCTTAAGATATCGGTTAAGAAAGTATATTTAGTATAGATCTGTGAATTGCAATGTCGATGGCTGATAAAATTTCTGGAAAAGTTGGTCTTCCTCCCAGAACTCCCATTTTTATAGGAGAGAAAAAAACCGAAAAAGTAAGGATTACAATTATTGACTACGATAGAACACATTTTCAAGAAAAAGGTGTTGAGACG
>JBDRNN010000278.1:0-10521 GCA_043811145.1 Candidatus Bathyarchaeota archaeon | reverse complement strand
GATGCGAAGGCTGCAAAAGTGCTGCTTGAAGTTTTGGCTAAGATGCTAGACATCAAAATCGACATGAAGCCTTTAGAAAAAGAAGCTAAGCTGAGCGAAGAGTTCGTTCAAAAATTTAAAGAGATGGAGCGTCAAGCGGTGGAGGAAATGCACAGGGCTTCTGCTCCTGATGATCGTAAGTACTACGTCTAAGGTGAAATCTTGGCGTATCTTGTTAAACACGGCGAGGCAGTAAAAGGGTCCATAGTAATCCTAGGCGCCCCAGGTCTAAGATCTGTTGGAAAAATTGCAATAGACTATCTGATTGAAAAACTGAAACCAACTCTGGTTGCTGAACTCTACTCTCCTCATTTTCCAGCTATTCATCAAACAGAGCCATCATATGCCCCGCATCCAGATTATCCTGGCGACGCAGGTGTTCTTCTGCAAAAAAATGGTTTAGAGCTTCCAAAGGTAGATTTTTATTTCTCAGCGTCTTTGAAGTTGTTGCTAACTAATGGTTATCATGCTAATTTTTGGGGACAGTATGATGTAGCCAAACGAGTTTTGGATTTTTATCAGGAGTATGGGGTTAAGCGAATGTTCATACTCGCTGGTCATGGAATAGGAAACAAAGATGTATGTTGTGCCGCCACCAAACTAGAACTTGTGAAGGCAATGAAACAGTATGGTATTGAAACAGAGTACGAGGGGCCTTTTATGGGTTTTTCAGGGCTCGTTTTTGGTTTGGGTAAACTAAGAGGAATAGATGGTATCTGCCTGTTCGGAAGAACCCAACCACGCTCAGATGATCCAGAGTACCCTGATCCACGAGCCGCTAGAAATGTTTTAGAAAAGCTCAGTCAGCTACTAAATTTTGAACTTGATCTATCAAAATTAGACGCTAAACCCTGAGCATTCCGTTTGAATGGCCAAAAAATGGTGGGCCCCCTAGTGAGTTATTTTTTTTGCACCAACCGAGAACAGCACAAATAACGCAATACAGACAGCTCCTGCTGATAGAAAAACTCCGTTGAGTCCTAGTTCGAGTAGTACCGGACCGAAGATGAGCGGAGATGAGAACTGTCCGATGAAACCGAATGTTGCAAGATAGGAGGTAATTCTGCCTCGAAATGAAAATGTAACTTTTTCCCCCGCCCAAACCAAAACCGCAGGAAGAAGTAAGCCTTGACCGATGCCAAAGAGTATAATCGAAGCTGCAATGAACAAGATAGAGACTACTTGAGAAAGGGTGGTAAGTCCAACCGCCCAGAGAGCTAACGTGATAAAGACAAGCATTTTGTATGATAATTTAGTTTTAATCTTTCCATAGTTGAACGCTGCTATTCCTGCTGAAAGTGCCATAAATGCGATAAATAGACTAATGTAAAACGGGTTTGTGATGCCAATTTCGGCTAGTCGCTGTGGGAGGAAAATCACAATCGTGTAGAGAAGGACCATCGCTAAAAACATGAGTCCGTAAATAACAAAAAGGGTAGGAGTACTTCTCAAAACCTTCAACAAAGAGCCTTCTTTGTCCTTGTCTTGAGTTTTTTCTCGACAAGTTTCAGGTATAGTGATCACTGCAAGGAGGCCAAGTGGTATGCTTAGCAGATAGGCAGCAAAGGGCAGGTGCCAGGAAAACATGCCAAGGAAACCTCCAATTATTGGCCAAATGATGCCACCGAAGCTGTTGGCGCTTCCCCGCCATCCCATGATTTTATTTCTCTCTGCACCTTTGTACAAGTTCAAAATCAGCACCGTGATTGAAACAAAGACTGCAGCAACAGCAATTCCCATGATTGCCCTGCTGATAATCAGCACCCAGTAAGATGTAATGAATAGTCCAGAACCACCCGCTAGACCGTAAATTATTAACCCCACTATGAAGGGTTTTTTTGCACCCATTTTGTCGATAAGGCTTCCAATTAGTGGACTGAAAATAGCGATGAAAAGTGCATGTGTGGTTATGATAAGACCAACAGAAGCGGGGTCAACACCTAGTTCCCCTCCCATCAAATTAAGAACCGGTGCTATGAGCGCACCAGCCATGATCGTTAAAGTGGCGGATGCCAAGATAACCCCCATTGTAAGTCTGTTAAAGATCTTCACCGCCATTCACCAACCAAAAACTAGTTTCTCAATGATTTGTATTGACTTTTTCATCTCGTTACTGTGGTTTTTTCTTTCTATTTCATTTGTCTTTGTATCGTTTGTCAAGAGCATGAGTTATTCTTTCAGCTTTGGTTTGACCTATTCCTTCAACCTTCACTAGGTCGTTTGCTCTTGCCTGGAAGACAGCCCTCGCTGTCTTGAATTTTTTCAGGAGACGTTTTGATAGCTCTCCTCCAACATTAGGTAGGCTTGCCACGATGTAGATCTGCCAGTCTTCATCGGTGAGTAGCTTCGGCTTGTATACGGGTATCTTCTCCCGCTTCTTACTTTGAAGTCTCTTCGCCAAGGTGTAGAGGAGATCCACGGTGTGACTGTAAGTCATGGTGGGAATCACAGGTATGCCCCTATCCACCTCCAATCTCAATAAAGCACCCCAGAAGGCGCGAGGGTTTACTCTCCTCTCAAGTTCCTCCGCGATATCTCCCTCTAAGATAATTATCGGCTTCGAATAAGAATTTGCTAGGTTTTCAGCCTGCTCGAACAGCCTACCGTTGAACATTGAGCTCATAAAGTCGCTGGTGGTCTTTCTTTCAACTGCGTATTCATGTGATAGGATGTAGTCTCCAACTCCAATCATTCGGCGGTTAACATCCATCCCTAACGCCGTCAACATTGATATGATGCAGTCTGGTTCACGGGTATCAACAATAATGTTCAAGTTTTCGGCCATTCTCTACACCTCATCTGAAATTTACGTTCAACAAAAAATATACGTCACCTTTTTTAATATGCACAAAACTAAATGTTTTTTGACTATTCAGTTTGGTGGTTTGTCTCATTGCTGGTTGGTTTGATATCCGATACCCATGACAATATTTCGGCAATTAATGAGGCTGTAAAGGTCTTCAATGGAAAGGGTGTAAGGCTTGTGTTGCATGCTGGCGACTATAACTCTCCATTCACCGCTAAGCTCTTTAAAAAGTTGAACTGCAACTTGATCGGAGTTTTCGGTAACATCGACGGCGAGCGAGAAATGCTACAAAGCCGTTACTCCAAGATAAATGCTGAAATCCGAGGAAACTTTGCAGAGGTTGAAGCTGGAGGACTGAAAATTGCACTTTTACACGGCATCCATGAGCCCATAATTAATGCACTTGCAAAATGTGGCGAGTATGGTGTTGTTGTTCACGGTCACACGCATGTTCAGAGAAACCAAAAAGTTCGTGAAACTTTGGTTGTAAACCCAGGCGAGGCCTGTGGATACCTCACGGGTAAAAAGACCGTAGCTATACTTGATACCATGTTAAAGGTAGAATTCATCGAGTTTTAGCTCCACGGTTACTGCTTTACAATACCCAACAAAATTTTTCACTCAAAGAAATAGCTTTAGAAAACGTTTTTATTGTTCCGCACACCGTAACCGTATCTGTGATTATTTTGTATCCAGAACGTGGCTCAGCCAAGAATAAAAATTTGGACGAAAAAGGGGAATATCTTCACACTATCGTTTCTAATATGCCTGCTGTTTTGTGGGCGATGGATTGTGAGGGTGTGTTCACACTTTCAGAGGGTAAAAGTTTGGAGGCTTTAGGGCTCAAACCTGGTGAGCTTGTTGGGCGTTCAATATTTGATGTGTATCGTAATGTGCCGGAGGTTCTTGAAAACTTTCGCTGTGCTCTTTCTGGTGAGGCGTCTAAATCTATAGTGGAAGTAAATGGTTTAGTGCTTGAATCATGGTACAATCCAATCAAAGATCAGAATGGTAAGGTTACCGGCGTAATCAGTATCGGTATCCAAAGCCCCGAACATAAGGAGCTAGAAGATGCGTTACTCGAGCGTGAAAAAAAGCTTCGTTGTCTCTACGGCTTTTCTAAAATGCTTAAAGCATCCGGTATGACCCTTGAAGGAATTCTGAGGGGAATGACCTTTTTAATTCCTGCCGCTTGGCAGTACCCTGATATTGCATGTGTCAAAGTATCATTTGATGGACAGGAGGCAAAAACACCCAACTTCAAAGAAACTTCCTGGAAGCTATCAGCTCACATTAAAATGGCCGAAGTTAAACGTGGCGCTATAGATGTCTATTATTTAGAAGAGAAGCCTGAACGTGACTATGGTCCCTTTCTTAAAGAAGAAAAATTTCTACTAGACGATCTTGCCGAAAAACTAAGTGAAGTTTTCGAGAAGTTGCAGAATGAGTCACAGTTAAGGCAGTTTTTAAAACTCTTCACGGACTCAACTGATCCCATCGTTTTTGAAGATTTATCGGGAAAGATCATTGACTTGAACCCTGAGGCTGAGCGATTCTATGGTTGGACACGCCAAGAATTACTCGGTAAACCTGCCAAGATTCTGTGCCTCCTGAGCGTTATGAGCAGATCGATGAGTTGTTGAATACGTGCAAGAAAGGTTCAACCTTTCAAAATGTTGAAGGGTTGCAGATGGATAAGTCGGGTAGGGTGTTCTCGGTTCTTATCGGCATGTCCCTTTTACTCAATCAGGATTTAGGGCCTACGGCAATTGCAACAACTGCGAGAAGAATCACTGAACGCAAGGAGATCGAAGAAGAGAAAGCTAAAGTTGACAAACGAGATTTTTTCAAATATGTAACGCAGTAAGAAGTGGTGAGTTTTCTTTCATTATAGCTTTTATTGACCAAACTTCAACCACGATAGTTGGATATGCTGAAGACGCGCATTTTTGCAGAATTATCCTTTGAAAATATTTGGGTGAAATTATGCAGGAAGATTTGCAGGAAAAAAATGTCGTGACTAATTTTCTCATCTACAAGGGCAAGCTCTTGATCCTTAAAAGAAGTGAGAAAGTTGGAACCTACAGAGGAAAATGGGCAGGACTCAGCGGATATATAGAGCAAGGAGAAACTTCACATCAGACAGCTTTTAAAGAAATCTTCGAAGAGACTAGTCTTACCTCGCAAGATATAGAATTTATGAAAAAAAGTGAGGCATTTTCTTTTCCCGATAGAAAAAGAAAGACTCTGTGGAAGATTCATCCATATCTCTTTCGTCTAAAAAACCCTGTGAAGATTAGGACCGATTGGGAACATAGTAAAATGAAATGGATTGACCCGGAGGATATAGGTCGGTATGATACCGTTCCAAGTCTTCCTGAAACTTTCGAGAGTGTATATGATGGAGTGATTTTCAAAAAAATTAATAGCATAAGAACAGACAAACATCGCGGAGCAAGTCAACTTTCTCGTGAAGCCCTGAACATACTGAAGTGTGTATTGGAGAGAGACAACTCAAAGACGTGTGAAGATTTTTTGGTTTACTTTAAACAAGTTGGAAAGGAACTAGTGGAATCGCGACCTACGATGGCACCGATAGCAAACATTGTCGGGCATGTCATTTATGAAGTTTCTGAAAAAGTTGAAGAAAAACTAAAATCGCTGAAAAGTTTTGCAAATAACAAGATAGAAGAACTTTACAGAAACTCAGAACTTGCTCTGGAAAAAACCTCTGACTATGCTGCAAATTTAATCAATAATTCAGATGTAGTTTTCACATGTAGCTACAGCTCAACATTATGCGCCACATTCAGAAAGGCTAAACTTCAGGAAAAAAACTTTAATGTCATTGTCGCTGAATCCGTCTCCGCTGATGGAATACTGCACCATGGAAAGACGATGGCTGAACAACTTGAACACTGTAAGGTCTTAACCGAAATCATCGCCGACGATACCATAGAGAACCAAGTACATAAAGCGAA
Source organism: Candidatus Bathyarchaeota archaeon (assembly GCA_043811145.1). Classification (GTDB taxonomy): domain Archaea; phylum Thermoproteota; class Bathyarchaeia; order Hecatellales; family Hecatellaceae; genus JBDRNN01. The sequence goes on along the minus strand of JBDRNN010000278.1, from coordinate 4,695 downwards.
CAAAATTTTAGTAGGCGCGGATAACCTTCTTCCAAACGGCACTTTAATTAATGGTGCACCCACCCATAGGCTTGCCCTGACTGCAAAAAAACACTCAGTTCCATTCTACGTGGTCTGCGAAACAAGCAAATTTAGCCTATTTGACAGAACGCCAAGGTTGGAGAAGGGCTTCGATCTTATAGAACCCGCGCTACTAACAGGAATAGTAACAGAAAATGGCGTCATTCACACTGGAGACGTAATAAAATATGCAGAAGAAATGGAAAGATATGTAAAGTATCTGTGAAATCCCTAGGAGGTAATTAGACCTACATTTTTCAATACGTTCTGTACATCAGCCAAGGCCTCTCCCGCCTTCAAAGGGCTGCCATCCAGACCTGAATTGAAAATTTCTTTATCAAAATTTACAACACCCGACACTTCAAGTCCAATCTCTCCCGCTTTCTTTCGCAACCTATCCGCTATTTCTGGAGTAACTTTATTTAACACGAGCCAAAACTTCTTGCCGAGAGAAACAGCTGATTCTCTAAGTGTGTTCAACAAAACCAACGATTCAGCTGTAGGGTCACCTACAGCTAAGAAAGCATCAATACCCTCAATTACTGAGCGGCCTACATATTCCATACCTGCATCTGTGTCGACCAATACATGTTCGTCTTCTTTTAAAGCCAGATTCTTGAGTAGAGCTCTTGTTATGAAGTTGAATGAACATGCGCAACCTTCTCCAAATTCCCGTATCTTGCCTATTGATAATAACCTAACGTTTTCCAGCGGTGCTGAAAGGTACTCTTGGGGCAAACTATCCAGTTCGATTCCATGACCCGCGGTGGATAAGGCCTTCACCAGATTAACCTCACCCTCCTTGAATATGTTCTTCTTCCCGCCAAGGTATTCAACGATAGGTCGCGGAGCATTCACACCTAGCATCCGCGGTAGTAAGGTGTTAGATTCGTCAGAATCAAATATGTATACTTTAGAATGTTTGGAAAGTGCTCGAGCTACAAGAACTGTTATCGAAGACTTGCCTGAACCGCCCTTCCCGCAAATTGTAATCTTCATGTATTATTCCCTCATGATTGAGGTTTGAGAATTACCTCAGAATTCATAGCGTTTATTGCAGATACATCCACGTTGTCTAGCGTGTTTTCTTGGGCATGTACGTTTGAAAACTTCACTTTACCCTTTTCATTGGTTAAAAAGGCAATTTCCTTTGCGATTAGTTTTCTCTCCGACCCTGTGTCTAAATAAATTTTAAGTAAACACATAGCATTTCACCTCTTTTCATGAGATCTCTGACGAATTAATCAAGACATCGGCTCATATATAGATGTCTCAGAAAAAGGTCAAGTAAAAAAAGGTTCTGCATATGTGGTTCGAAGGTTGGTTTGGGTAAAGTATATATTTACGGATACTTATTTTTCAAATAGGTTGAGGTAGAGTGGTAAGAATTAAGCTTCAGTTCTTGTTACCCTTGGTTGTTCTACTTATGGCTTTAGCGATTGTACCCCAACCCGTATTTAGTGACAGCAATCATACTTTTGTCTTCTCAAGTCACCATAGCCACGGTATTCGAGGTGAAGGTGCAGCTTTTAACATATGGCATGGACATGGAACCTTTCAAGATGGAGTCTTGGAAGGTCAAGGCTTTATCTCTCTGGGATATCCCAAAGGGGTAGAGAAAACATCACTTTATGCGAACTTCACACTTTCCGAGCCTTACGAGCTGTCTCCATCTGGAGATGAGCTAACCATGCAAGCTACCATAGATAGTAGCACCCTACCAACATTCCCGGATGGGACTGTCTTCTGGATAACAATTTTTGAAGGCGAAAAGCGTAGGGAAGGATGGGTATACTATTTCCTTCCAACAGAATCAGGGGGCCAGAGCCCAACTACAGTAGTAATCAACTAGGAAATTTATGGATAGGCTGGGCTAAGTGTTCAATTAACGTCTAGATTTTTTCGGTTTTTTCTTTTTCTTTTCCTCAGCAAGGATGTTTTTCATTTCGATAACTGTCTTATTCATTTGTTTAAGAAGTTCTTTAGCAGTCATTTTTGTTTACCTATCATATCTAAAGTTTAGAAACATTTAGGCTTAGCTATCCACAAGTTATTTTTAAGCCAGCCTAGTTTAAAAAAGACGCGGTTATACCATATCAAACATGGTCCAGTTACGAATAGGAGGAGAAATATATGCCATACGTTAGCAAGGAAAGGAGAGCAAAAATCGATCCAACTTTAAATCCCTTAATCGAGCTCCTTTTGAAAGTTCCAGTAGATCAAGTTGATGGGGAATTGAATTATGTGGTTACTCGAATCTTGAACGCCTTGTATCCGCCTCGCTACTTCAACTATAACCGCGCCGTAGGAGTTTTAGAGTGCATTAAACAAGAGTTCTATAGACGAAGAGTTGCTCCCTACGAGGATAAAAAAATAAAAGAACACGGCGACATAATCTAATAAGCTAAATGCTACGAATGGCGTTTTCAGGAATAGTTAAATAGGGTTTATAAATTGGAACAGAAATCAGAGACAAAATTATCTACCCGAGTGGTTGTCGTACTAGTTGCTGTAGCTCTCATGATTGGAGTTTTTATAGGCTACTCAATATCTTGGACTGCTCTAGATAGCCGAATTGAGAGTCTTTCAGAAGAAGTTGAGGACCTTTCAGAAAATATTTCAAACTTGCAAGATACAGCCGAACGTAAAATGGCAAATATGGTTTATGAGAACGTTGTTGAGTCCATCGTTTCGATAAGTACTGACGTTTCGGATGGGTCTGGGTTCATTTTTAGCAAAGAAGGTCATATTATAACTAATTATCATGTTCTGGAATTCACTGAAAGCGGTTCAGTTATCGTAGTCTTCATGGATGGAACAGAAGTTCGCGGAGAATTTGTGGCTGCAGATCCTTACAGTGATCTTGCAGTGCTAAGAGTGGATCTTCCAGAATGGGTTAACCCCCTCTTGGTTGGGGATTCTTCTAAAATAAAAGTCGGTGAACCTGTGATAGCAATTGGCAATCCACTCGGTTTAAGTAGTTCTGTGAGTGCAGGCATTGTAAGTCAAACAAGCAGGAGTATCATTAACGATTATAATACACTCCCCGACTTAATCCAGTTTGATGCAGCTGTGAATCCTGGAAGCTCTGGAGGTCCATTGCTAAACTATGACGGGGAAGTTATCGGTGTTGTAACAAGATCATCCGCAGAGGGAATAGGATTTGCCATCAGTTCGAACTTTATGAAAAAAGTTGTTCAATCTTTGTTGGAGACAGGCGAATACAAACATACCTACATGGGAATAACTGGAAGAACGTTAGATCTGGAGACAGCTGAATTTCTTAACTTAGACACTACCAAGGGTGTGCTTATCACTCGTGTCGTAGAGAATAGTCCTGCTGAAAGTGCTGGAATATCGGTCAACGATGTTATAATTCAAATGGGTAATGTGCAGATTAAAGATTTTCAAAGCCTCGTAGCTTTTGCGGAAGAAAACAGCCCAGGCGATACCGTAAACATCCTTGTCTTGAGAAATGGTGGAAAACTAACGTTGACACTGACATTTGGAGAAAGTTCGCTATCCGCATATTCCATGTATTATGCTAACGTGAAAATAAACATCTTAGATGAAGAGACCGCTACTGTGGGCATCTCATATCGATCCAGTGTCACCTGGCCTTTAGTAAAGAATGCACCCAACTGGGGCATTATTCTCAATAAGAATTCAGAGTTCATGAATGAGCTGCTGGGGCTGTCAGAGCTCGAGGTTCTATCTAATGAGGTATCTGAAAATGTTTTCTGGAGCGATGAATATTGGGATAGCGACGGATCTTGGCAAGTAACCTATAAGATTGATCTTGCCGAGTATCCGAACTGGCAGAAAAGTGGAGATGAATTCACCTTAACAATTCATGATCCTTGGAAACCTGATGGCTTCTTGGATGCAGTCAACATAACCAGCGCAAATATGCAAATCGTCAGCTATGATTACAGCCCCGATTCAGCGACAGACGTTACTGAGGGAAGTGTTCAAGAGGGTTATCTCCTATGGTTAAACACCTCTTACGAAGAAAGTCCCGAAACTTATGCTGTCACATTCAAAGCTTGAAGACTATTCTTCCATAGTGAAATACGATCTGCATTCTCATGGGTTAAACATCCATACGTAATAATTTAGGCTCAAGGCAATGCTGACCCAAACTATATATGGAATAAGTATCAAGCCCGCTGCTCTGAATATTCTGTAAAATTTTAGTATCGTTAATGCGATTGCAATCCAAAGTATAACTATTCCTATAAATCCGTAAAATGGTGATTGTAACCCAAAGAATAGGTATGACCATAATGCGTTCAGTATAAGCTGAATATCAAATATAACTAGTGCTGTTTTTACATGTCTATTTTTCAGACTTTTTCTCCATATTAGATATGCTGAGATGCCCATCAGAGTGAAAAGTGTAATCCATACGGGAGCAAAAAGCCAGTTAGGTGGGGTAAAAATCGGTTTTTGCAGCGAAGCATACCATATAGGAATTGATGGAGTGGTAAATATTGAGCCAACTGCACCTGCTAACTGACAGATAACTATGGCAACTATAAGTTTAGCAACATTACTGATATTCATCCTTATAGCTCCAACGATATCATAAAATCTAGAAATTGCATATATCTATTTTCTGGAAGTATTTTTCTT
>JBDRNN010000277.1:0-4403 GCA_043811145.1 Candidatus Bathyarchaeota archaeon | reverse complement strand
CGATTATCCCTCGGTTCATCAGATGGTAGAGGGTCATTAAGGTTGGTTTATCAAAAACCTCTTCCAGAACCTGATAATCCTCTGAACGTTTTATCTTCATTCTCTGGGTTTTTTCGTAGAACTTTTCTTTACGAGAAAGCTTCTCAACCATCCTCTTGTTACTTCTAAACTTACGGAGTTGTTCATCAGTTGTCAAAGACAGCCGTTCCTTAGACTATTATGTATCCGAACGGCAAGATATTTCTGCCTCTCGAAAAAGTATACCTGGTTCAACGCTATATTTTTTGGACAACGCGAGAGTTATGTTTATAATTGTCTTTTAGATATTCAGGTACCTGTTCTTTCTAAGCCAGTCAACTTGATTTCGGGTATACCGCCACACAATATCTCCTTTAGTGTCTTTTTGAAAATCCCAGGGAGAGACTAACACTGCATCGGCTTCCCTAATCCAAACTCTTCTCTTCAGTTTTCCACGAATTCTACATAATCGCTCCTTATTATCATCACATCTAACAGTAAGTCTGTCGTAGCCCAACATTTTAACAACTATACCGAGTACTTGACCTGGACCAGGCAACGTAAGACGTTGAAGTTCTTCTTCATTGAGTACCTTTCTTTTCAATATACCACCATCATATTTCCACGTTTAGAACACGTATATTGTCTCAAAACTTCTCTTAAAGCATAGCGGTACAACAAAAAAGAGGAGCCATGTTTACGCCTTAAATATCTGGGCGTGCGGTATACCCGCAAGGGAGATTACTGCAGAAGGATTAACATACCCCGCCTTAATAGCTGCTTGGACTATATCCGGACCGATTAGGTTAACTATAGTCGCGGAGTTTAAAAACTTCACAGAATCGGCAATACTTGTTTTTTCACCTTTATAAAAGGATTCGCGAACCTCGAAAACTAGATCTATCTTCTTGTCCTCAAATTTTTTCCCAAGAAGTTTTTCATCACAAATAGCCACTAATGTTTCCCCCCTTGCTTTTGTTGTTTTAACGTAAACTTGGGGCATTAGGACTCCTTCAGAGTTAAACGGGTTTTATAGAAGATTTAGCACCGCAGGCTTCACATGTGAGGAAACGAAAACGTTCTTCCTTAACTATCGTTGTATCTGGGCTACGACATACCGGACATAAGACTTGCCCATGAACATAATCATCAAATACGCGTGAAATTACCGGCGGTTTAAATTTACCTTGGAGAACAGCTTTGTCGCCCTCTATGATTCCAGCTGTAGCCAGTTCCTTTGCTAGGAACTTCAGCAGATGCGATTCATCCCTGTTTAGAACTTCACATATCTTTTTGAAGTTTTGAATGTAAGTCCGATTTCCCATAGATTCAGTTTGGGGGACCGGTACGTCGAAACGCTCTTTTTGGGTAACATCTTTAGGTATTTTAGAGTAAAGCCTTTCAAGCTGTTTTCCGTATTCTTCTTCATCCAATACTTATCACCTTCAACTAACTGCAAAATAATTAATCTTGAATAAACTAAAACTTGACTTATATTGTCCCTGATTTCCAGCTTCGCAGGTACTTGAGCTGCTCGTCTGTGAGATGGTCGATTTTTATTCCTTGAGATGCTAGAGCCAACTCGGCAACTTTGTTGTCAATTTCTTCAGGAACTTTGTGGACATCACAACTTATTCCCTTTCCATGCTTGACTATATGTTCCGCGCAGAGGGCTTGATTCGCGAAGGACATCATCATGACCTCAGGGGGGTGACCTTCAGCTGCTGCCAAATTAACAAGCCGTCCCTCCGCCAGTAGATAAAGCCTTCTACCATCCTCTAACTTGTATTCTTCAACATTTGGTCGAATCTTCCGCTTAGACTTGGAGAGCTTGTCTAAATCAGCAATGCAAATTTCGGCATTGAAATGTCCGGAGTTGGCCAGAATAGCTCCATCCTTCATCTTTAACATATGTTCACTTATAATCACGCTGACGTTTCCTGTAGCGCTTACAAAAATATCCCCAACCTCTGCAGCTTTTAGGATAGGCATTACAATGAAACCATCCATGCTAGCCTCAAGGGCTCTAAGGGGGTCTACTTCTGTCACTATCACGTTTGCACCCATCCCCTTTGCCCGCATGGCTATTCCTCTACTACACCAACCATAGCCGATCACAACAAAGCTTTTACCAGCCAAGAGGATACTAGTTGCCCTTAAAATTCCGTCAAGGGTACTTTGTCCAGTTCCATATCGGTTATCGAAGAGGTGTTTTGTGTAGGCGTCATTAACGGCAATAATAGGATATTTTAAAGCTCCTGACTTAGCCATAGCCCTAAGCCTTATTACACCGGTGGTAGTTTCTTCTGTTCCACCTATAACATCCTTGATGAGATCTTTTTTATTTGTATGAATCGTGAACACGAGATCAGCGCCATCATCCAAAGTTACATCAGGAGCGTAACTGAGAGTATTTTCAACACACTTGTAGTATTCCTCAGTACTTTGATCCCTCCAAGCGTATACGTTCACGCCTTCAGCAGCTAAACAAGCTGCGACGTCATCTTGGGTTGATAAAGGATTAGACCCACAGAGCGCTACTTTAGCGCCTCCTGCCACTAACGTGCGAACCAAGACTGCAGTTTCTTTTGTAACATGGAGACAGCCACCTAACTGAATTCCATTAAGGGGTTTACGTTTTTCAAAATCTTTTCTGATGCTCACCATGACAGGCATCCGACTTTCAGCCCACTCTATTGATAGAGCACCACTTTCAGCCAGAGAAGTGTCTTTAACTTGGAACTCTTTCAATCTGTACATCTCCGAATGAAATCATATATTCACACTGGGTAGCATTTAAGCTTCGCCCACTTAAGCTAAATCAACTATTGGCTTTTTAATAGGTAAATGTTCTAATAAAGTTAAAGTTGAAAGTGGGGGAAGTAATCTGGGAAAATGGCTGGTTGCATCCGCTTGGCCGTATATTAACTATGTACCCCATTTAGGAACTATAATTGGGTCGGTTCTTTCAGCGGATGTGGTTGCCAGATATCTTCGAATGAGGGGAGAAGAGGTTCTGTTCGTTAGTGGCTCCGATGAACACGGCACACCCATTGAAGTTGAAGCGATAAAAGAGAAAATTCATCCAAAAGAATTGACAGATAAAAATCATGCTGAGATATTAAACCTCTTCAAAGAATGGGGCATATCTTTCGACAACTACACAAGAACCGAAAACCCGATTCATAAAAAATTTGTTAAAGAAACCTGTCTCAAGATATACGAGAAAGGTTATATTTTCACTGAAAAGAGCACACTGCTCTATTGTCCTAAATGTGAACGTTTCCTTCCAGATAGATTTGTTGAAGGTGCCTGTCCATTCTGCAGTTTTGATAAAGCCCGTGGAGACCAATGCGAAGGATGTGGTAGACTAATGGAGTCTACCAAGCTGATAAAGCCATATTGTACAATCTGCAAAACATCGCCATTGCCTAAAGAAACAAAACACTGGTATTTCGACCTGCCGAAATTCTCTGAGAAGCTTCAAAAACATGTGAAAGACACCCAGCTGACGGCAAATGCTAAAAAATTCACACTTAAAATAATTCAGGAAGGATTAAAACCTAGATCTCTAACAAGAGACAATGACTGGGGAATTCCTGCACCTTTCCCAGATGCCGAAGGAAAAACAATCTATGTTTGGATGGAAGCTGTGTTAGGGTATATTTCAGCAACCATCGAATATTTCAAAATACGCGACAAGCCTGACGGATGGAAAGATTATTGGTTAGACTCATCAGTGAAGACCCTCTACTTTATTGGAAAAGACAATATTCCTTTCCACACAATCATATTTCCAGCCCTTTTGATGGCGACAAAGGAAAAATACAATCTTCCATCAAGCGTAAGTGCGACAGAATTTTTAATGTTTGAAGGAGAAAAATTTTCGAAGAGCCGAAGGGTAGGCGTCTGGATTGATGAAGCTATAAAACTTTATCCAGCTGACTACTGGCGATATACTCTTCTCTCCATGAGACCTGAAGCAAAAGACGCCAACTTTACTTGGGAAATTTTTCTAGAAAAAGTAAACTCGGATCTTAATGATACTCTTGGAAATTTCATCCACCGAACATTAACATTTATTGACCGATATTTTGAGGGAAAAATCCCTGAGTCAGATACTATGGATGATTATGATAAAACCGCGATACAATCTATAGAAAAACACCATAAAGAACTCAGTAAATCTATGGAACAATTCAAACTTCAAGCAGCTACCTCAACTATAATTGAACTGGCACGCTTTGGGAACAAATACATAAACGATAAAGCGCCGTGGACGATGATTAAAAATGAACCGAAGAAAGCAGCCGCCACTCTATATGTAGCCGTTCAGATAGTTAAGGCGCTGGCCATTTTTTTGGGACCATTTCTACCTTTCACAG
>JBDRNN010000276.1:0-4690 GCA_043811145.1 Candidatus Bathyarchaeota archaeon | reverse complement strand
TAAAATAGCCCCCTCGGCAAACAAACAATCCAACGAATAGTATATTTAAATTTTTGGACAAAAATGTTTAAAAAAGTGTAGTTAAAAGCCCATAATTATGCGTATAATTGCGAGAGTTTATTTGATTAACATCGTTCTTTTGGAATCGGGGTATCATTTGAGTGGAGAATACCGGCTTGCTTCTTTAATATAATGAGTGAGCAAGGTTGTCCCACAACTTGGACATCGTGATTTATGTCCAACAAAAGTTTTCTGACATTGGGGGCAATATGAAAGGACATACGAGTATGTGAAAAGGCCAATGCTGTAGTTTTCGCAGATTTTTTTAGTCTGTTTTAGAAGATCACGGCTAGTCTTCTCGTGTTCTAAGGGTATGGAAGAGATATGGCCTCCCTTAAACAGAGGATGTAACTTTTCCTCCAACTTTAACTTCTCAGTAAGTGAGATACCCGCTTCATCTGGAATAGCAGTCATAGTATAGTATGGATTTTCTTTTTCACCTTGAATATAGACTGCAGACGCTCCATACTTTTCAAAGTCACGTTCAGCTAGCCTTTGACATGCTTGATTCTCTGAAATCTGTGAAACCGCAAATCTTTTATGAGATTTTTGTGTGAATTCAGCGAAGTTTGCAATATGCTCAACTATTTGAAGAGCGAAATTCTGAGCAATTATATCCTCGTAGATGTTATGCTCAAGATGAGCTTTCACTGCTTCGTTAAGCCCGATTAAACCTACAGTTCGGAGGGAATTATGAAGTCGATAATAGGGCTCATTTCCGATTTTGTGGTTAAGATAAGGTAAAAGCCCTTGTTCCATCCTTATTTTAATAATTTCATTTTTTATACCCAAGGCCCGGTCAATCGTCTCCAGAACCTTATCAAGTTTGTTGAAAAACTTTTCATCTGTTTTGTTGGATTCGTAAGCTATTCTCGGGAGGTTTATTGCGATGCTATCTAAACAGCCAGCTCGGAATACGTCAACCTCCCAATCCTTAGTCCAGTCTGCTCCAATCCTGTTACCTGTTGCACTATAACTTGAAAATTCCTGCCGCTCCTTTGTTAAATTAGCAATGCAAAGTAAGCCCCATCTTGCGGCCAATTCATGAGCCTTGTTTAGCAATTCATCATATTTTTCGGACATGCATTCAGATCTAAACTTAAGTAGTAAATGAGGGTTGAAAAGAGGCCGTTTTTCACTTATCTCCATAACTGTCTCAACTAGCAACCTCAGGATCCTTCTCGCTTCTTCTTCATAGTCTTGATAAATTCCAACCTTTTTGCCTTGGGGACCTATGGCTGGGATCTCTTTGAGATGTGGAGGAACTACAAGTTCAAGCCCGAGAGTGATCTCTTGTAGAAAATTTTGGTACTTAAGACTAAAAGCGCTTAAAAAACTTTTCAGAACATCTTTTACATTACCGTCGGGAAGATTTTTTGTGTATGGGGCTAAAAATATGTTGAAATAATCTATCGTTTGCTCTCCTGCAATTTCCCATGAAAAAATATCAACTAAATGCGATGTAAGCATAAGGGCGCTAACCAACTCTTTAGGCCTATCTATCGGAGAAGATAGAAAGTTAGAATCAGATATTTTCAGTCCATTAGTATAGAAGTACCTAAGATCGTGATAGATGCTGTAAGGTTTTAAGATCCAAAGATTTGAGTTGCAAATATGTATTTGACCCGATAGATGAGCATCAGCAATCTCTCTTGGCAAAGTTGTCATGAGCATATATTCGATCATAACTTGATTTCCTGCGAAGGAACGAACATAGTCAACACTAAGCGATTTTGAAGCTGCTTTGTTGAATATGTCTGTGACATCGTAAATAGGCATGCCGAGCCTCGTCAATTTATGTCTATATTCTTCCAGACCCTTTTCGATGAGTATTGCATTCACAAACTCTCTTATCAGGGGAGCAGTTAAGTAACGTACTGGAAGCTTTAGGAATCTGTTTTCAGTCTCCATTGAAATTCGATCAGCTAAATCTGAAGGCATTTCGGCTTCTTTAACTAGGGCATCTTTGATTTTATCTCTCGCAAAACTTTCAATAGTGGAACGGGAGGTTCTAACAAGAAGCTTTCCCGATTTTTTTAAGGCGTATTCATCAAGGGATTGAGCAAAATTAACTACGGTTACTCCAAGTTCCGTAATTTCATATTTTTTCGTACCAGTCTCAATATCTATTAATCCAGCTGACAAGAGAGTTCTTAGGTGATATACAAATTTACCAGCATCCTTTGCTGGCGCTAGGCTAAGCAGTTCCATTATCTCACTATAGGAAAGCGGTCCGTGGGTATTGAGAAGTCTTAGGGTTTGAATTCGGGTAGGGGCAGATACAGCGCTAAAAACCTCTGCGCCAACTTTTTGGATCTTCTTTCGCAAGATTATTTCGCCAAGTTGTCAGATTTACTATACTCTAATTTTTTAGATTAAATTCCGTAACTTAGTTTAGATTTATGTACAATTTCTTAAACTGAGTACTTCAATATTTAATATTTCTATAATAAAAGATTTTTCAGCAAAAAGAATTGAACATATACCGTACAGGGTAATCGGCGAGTTTAAAAGGCTAAAAGAACCAACTGTATAAAAACAAGAAAACAATTTTATGTTAGTTAAACATAATTAGGAGAGTCTTTAGGAGGATTAACCTATGCCTATGAAATTTGGATCAGGAGAGAAGAAAAAAGAGAGGAAAATTTTTGAGCTGCTAAAAGATGAGAGCTACAGGAGGATTTTTGATGCCTGTGGAACAAAATCCGCCAATGAGGTTGCTAAAATAACCAGCTTAGATCCAAGTGAATGTGCAGAGAAACTAGAAACATTAGAGAGAAATGGCATTATTATTTATACGGGAGATAAATGGAAAACTACCGAGCATAGCTTAGGTGTAAGAAAAAAATATTGGCCAACTGGATGATTCTGAAAACTACTGTAGGTTCCTGCTACCGCAGGAGCGATATTTTTAACTCTGGCGATTTTGGCGTATTTTTGCACATATATCGATGGATAAACTTTTGATATAACGTATTATGCTAATTAGAGTTATAAACCGAATTAGTCGTAAAGTTTTGGGTGGAAGATACCCTTGGATAAAACTTCGAAAATTCCAAGATTTTATAAACTGAGCACAAATGAAAGACTGGAAGTGATCAAGAAGCTTGCAGGTCTCTCAGATGAGGAAGTTAAGCTGATTCAATCTACAGGAGCATTAAAAATTGAAGTTGCTGAGAGAATGGTTGAAAATTTAATTGGAGTTATGCCTGTTCCTCTGGGCGTAGCAGCTAATTTCATGATAAATGGGAAAGATTACCTGATCCCTATGGCTATTGAGGAACCTTCTGTAGTCGCTGCGGCAAGCCACGCTGCTAAACTGGCAAGAGCGAAGGGAGGTTTCACCACCAGCAGTACTTCTCCAATAATGATCGGGCAGATCCAGGTAGTTGAAATTAAGGATCCGAATAGAGCAAGAGTTGCAATTCTAGAGAGAAAGGAAGAGATTCTGGAGAAGGCCAATGAACAAGATCCAATTCTGCTCTCTTTGGGGGGTGGTGCTAAAGACATAGATGTCAAGGTGATACAAACTCTGAAAGGCCCGATGGTGATTGCTGAGCTGTTAGTGGATTGTAGAGACGCCATGGGTGCCAACGCGGTGAATACAATGGCTGAGGCGGTTGCACCACTCATCGAAAAAATCGCTCAGGGACGAGTTCTCCTTAGAATAATATCAAACCTAGCGACAAAAAGGTTAGCCCGGGCTAGAGTGATTATTTCTAAGGAAGTTTTAGGTGGAAAAGAAGAAATTGAAGACATTATAGCTGCTTATGCATTTGCAGCTGCTGACCCTTACAGGTGCTCTACTCACAATAAAGGAATAATGAATGGGGTAACAGCGCTAATGCTAGCCACTGGAAACGATACAAGGGCGGTAGGGGCTGGAGCCCACGCATATGCCGCTAGGTCAGGACACTATAGTTCCCTGACCGTTTGGGAGAAAAATAGGGAGGGGGACTTGGTTGGAAGTATTGAGCTGCCTGTTGCAGTTGGGCTTATGGGCGGTGCTACCCGCTCGAACCCGATCGCTCAAAGTGCGGTTAAGATTTTAGGGGTGAAGACAGCTAAGGAGCTGGGAGAGGTAACCGCTGCCGTAGGTTTAGCGCAGAATTTTGCTGCTCTCCGAGCTCTAGCAACCGAAGGAATTCAAAGAGGCCATATGTCGTTACATGCAAAGAACATTGCTATTGCTGCCGGTGCGAAAGGAGCAATGATTGAAAAAGTTGCGGAGAAAATGGTGGCAGAGCGCAGAATAAGGATGGATAGAGCTAAGCAGTTAGTAGAAGAGTTAACTGCAACGTAAAATTTTCAGATGTTATCTTTAACTACAAGATTCACTTTTTGATAAAAACCCTATCTATGCTGTTGGGGTGGTAGTCCAGATTGGTCAACGATTCCGGCCTCGGGAGTCGGAGATCGTGGGTTCAAATCCCACCCACCCCACTTGGAATGAATCCACTACATTTTCACGTAGAATAATCGAGTTGGGTTTTTGGTTAAAGTCCAGAGGTTATGTCGAAGAAACTATACGAAGCAAACTGAATATACTGAAGATTTTGGCATCTAAGACGGATCTAAGCAATCCTGATGCAATTTTTGAAACTATAGGTAACTTGAAGCTGAGCAACGG
>JBDRNN010000275.1:0-2881 GCA_043811145.1 Candidatus Bathyarchaeota archaeon | reverse complement strand
CGTATCTCTGAGTTGTTGAGATGTCGCTGTGGCCAAGAATCTCTTTGAGATGGTATAGATCTCCGCCGTTCATTATGAAGTGGCTGGCATAGGTGTGTCGGAGGTCATGGAAACGAATCTTTCTAACTCCCGCCTCAACAGCATCTCTTTGAAAATCATGAGTGAGATTGCTTCTGTCCCTAGGATTGCCACTTATTGTTGCAAAAATGAGCTCTCCTTTGCGTCTTACTCTCATCTCGACTAGGTCACTGTAGATTGCTGAATTGATGGGTACGTGACGAATTTTACGACCTTTTGTAGTTCTCTTTATCTTACGCTGATAACTGTCAAAGGAGCTATGAACTGCTATGAGGCGATTGTTTAAGTCGACATCATGCCAACTTAAACCTAAGATTTCCCCCAAGCGCATTCCGGTATTGATTCCGAATTTATAAAGCATACCCAAATTATCTGAAGAATGGCTTTTATACTTTTCCTCTACGTAAGTGAGGAATGTGTTTGCCTCCTCAAGTGACCAAAAAGAGAAGGGTGGGTCCTGGATTTTGAGGAGCCCAACAGCGGTCATAGGGTTATATAGAGCTTTTCGTCGTTTGATACAGTAATTGAAGATCGTTCGTATTAGCTCAAGGTACCGATTGATTGTGTTGTCTTTGAGTCCTTTTTTACGCAGTTTAAAGATGATGCATTCAATACGTTCAGGAGTAATTTGCTGAAGTTTGGCTCTACCTAACTCTGGTAAAATTGCATCTCGAAGCATTTGTTTGTCTGTAGCAACACCTCGAGGGGCTTTTCTGAGTTGAGCATGATTGCTGATCCATTCTTGAGCTGCTTCTGAGAAAGAAATGTCGCTGGTTTCAATAAGTTTACTATCCAATCTTGCATTTTTTTCAAACTGACTTGCATCAATTTTTCTTTCAAAGACTCTTGAAATACGTTTTCCATTTATAAATAGTCTAACACGATAAACAGTTCCTTTTTTCCTCACTATCTTATCGATGGCCATCGATTCCCCCTTTTTGTAGCCATCTTTGAACATCAGAGGGATGAAAACGGACATGACGCCCTGCTTTGACGAATGGGATCTTGCGCTTATAGCACCAATCCCGAATTGTCGCTTCAGGCACGTCTAAGTATTCAGACAAGTGTTTAACTGACCATAACTTTTGAATGTCAAAGAGCTGTACTGATGATTGCTGATTAGGCATGTATATACCTCTTTTTATGCTTAGACAAGCTGTGAACAATTGAAGTGATTAGGCTTTTCCCAGCCCAGGCAATTAACCCAGGCTGGGGGTTGGTAAATAGTTTGCTGTAAGGAGTCACAACCTTTAAAAAGCCGACCCCAAAAATAACACTCAGTTTGTTGATAAACCTAGATTGCCATAGTTTCCCTAGGCTTTGGTTGGTAGTAAGTGATAGGTGTTTGGTGCTGGGTAAAAGGTAGAAAGTGAAAAGTAGCAAGTAATGAGTGAGAGATAATAAGTGAATCATTGTTCTACTCCGCAATAATTATTTGTAGTCGTTAGTTCTTTGATAAACTCTACTTTAGGGTAGTGGAAGATTGCGGGCATGGGAGTATTTGTATTTGGATATTTTGGAATTACAGTTACAACAAATACAGTTGCTGTAATATTTAGAAAAATCTTAGGTGACATAGTTTTTCTAGTTCTGCGCCTTGGTTTTTGTAGATTATTAGCAATAACCCAACATTTATAGTAGTAGGTTGAATCTTTAAACGACTTATGAGCCATATTGAAATATTGAGGAAGAATTAATCCTTGTTTACCAGATAATGTGAAATCCCATTCAAGGCATAGTTTAGGACCGCGAAATTGGTAAAACTCTCTATATTTAATGCATTGTGCTTCATATTCTCCTGGTGTGATTATATAATCTGAACTAGTAGAGCCATCATGCATACAGGTCTCAGCCTTTAGATCTTCAGAAAAGTAGCGTAAGGAGCCTTTCATGATTCATGACCTCGTATCTGATGACCCTTATTTTCAATTGGGTGACTTTTTGCAGCTTGCTTACCTGCTTTAACTCTGTTTGGATTTTTTTTGTATTCCAAACCTAGCAACTTATGAGCAAGGCGTACTTTTTTTACTGGAATGAAAAATTGTCTGAGATAGCAGTTGACTCCATAACATGGACCAGGGGATGAAAATTTCCATTTTGCAATTTTTTTAGCCATCCCAGGCGAATGAACTTGAATCAGCCATTTCGCCTTGTCCCATTTCCAAGTTGCAATGTTATCGCTCATTAACCACCTCAAATAATTCACCTTTAAAATTAATTAAATTTGCTAATAATTTGAACCGGATATCATGTGGGCGCTTAATCTTTGAGTCATTGAGTAGCTTTGATATTCTACTAGGATGGAATCCCGCTTGCGTTGCCAATATGTAAGCGGGACATTGAAAATTTCGTAAAGCTTCTTTGAATGATTTTGTTAATAACATGTAGCAAATAATGCCGAATAGAATTGCATAGGTCAATGTAACCGCTTGATATTGTTAATTATTTGTACAGAAAAGGCCTTATCTGTGCGGCGTTAGAATGGCAGAAATAACTTTGTAAATTTCCTTGATGTCGAAATTGCCCTGCATTGTTCTATATCTTTCAGAAATTTTTCTTCTGCTAGGAACCTTTGATTGAGACCAACCTGACATGTTAAACTTTGAAGATTCAAATTTCCTAGCAATGGCAGCAAAATGATTAATTCCTGAAAACTCAGCTCTAGCGTACTCAACAAGTACAACAATTAAAACATTAAGAGCCAACTCCTTTCTATTGCCCTGTGGAAGCGCATAACCAACAGGCCCATATTTGGTCTGTTTGAACAAATACTCTGCGATCAATGCCGTTTTGTCTTTATTTT
>JBDRNN010000274.1:0-2262 GCA_043811145.1 Candidatus Bathyarchaeota archaeon | reverse complement strand
AGAAACTTACTTCAAGCTCTTTCTGAGCTTGACAGGATTGTGGATAAACTCCATATTTCCGAGGATATGCAAAGAGAGGCAGCAGAGATGTACAGGAGCGCCCTCGATAAGGACTTGATCAGGGGAAGATCTATTGCAGCGATAGTTGCTGCTTGCATATACGCAGCATGTAGAAGGACAACACGGGCGAGGTCACTTAAAGAAATTGCTTCGGTTAGCAGAGCTAGATTGAAAGATATAACTCGATCTTACCGTCTTTTGGTGCAAGGAGGAATCATTGAAAATGCCGGTGCCGGATCCAAAAATGTACGTAGCCAAAATTGCCACCACTGTAGGCATAAATGAAAAAGTCCAAGCAAAGACTATGGAGCTTTTAAAAGAGGTGAAAAAACGCAATGCGATTATTGGAAAAGATCCGGTTGGCATTGCTGCAGCCACGCTTTATTTAGCATGTGTCCTGATGGATGAGAAAAAAACTCAAAGAGAGTTAGCTGAAGCATCAAAAGTTACTGAAGTTACAATTAGAAATCGTTACAAAGGATTGCGAGAGGTTTTAAAACTAAAGAATTAATGTTTAACGTTTTTTAGGGTAATCGTTTTTTCAGATGCAATATACGTTCGGCTGCTTGGGCTACCTTTCTACTATGTGTTGCAACCAAAAGCGTTTTTCCTCTAAGTGTGTTGCTACTTTTTATTAGAGTTAATATTGTTTCAGTTGTAAAGGGATCTAGATATTCCGTAGGTTCGTCCATAACAATAATTTCAGGATCGGAAGTTATCGCTCTGGCGATTGCTGCGATTTGTTTTTCACCAGCACTAAGAGTTGCTGGTTGTCTGTCTGCGGCGTGAGCAAGACCAGTTGTTTTCAATACATCATTTATCCTAGCTTTCCTCAAATCTTTTTTCATTCCAAGTATAACTAACGGAATTTCGAGGTTTTCTTTGAGAGTTAAGTTTGGTATCAAATTATTAATCTGAAATACGAGACCAATATTCTTGGCTCTGAAGTTCGATAATTTATCACCGTGCAGTTTTGTTATATCCGTATTTTTAACAGAAATCTCTCCTGCTTTCGGTCGATCCAAACCTGCAATGAGATTAAGGAGAGTTGTTTTTCCGCAACCAGTCGGACCGATAATTGCAACAAATTCTCCGTTTTTGATACTGAAAGTTACATCTTCGAAAACTTTGATAACCTCCCCAGATCCCTTATAGAATTTTTGAACGTTTTTTAAGTCAATTGCAATTTCACTGGGCATGGGTGAGGATCTCCATTACTGCTCGTCCAGCTTCCTTCCAAGTTAGATAAAAACCTAAAACTGTGCTTATTATGACACCGAAAATACAAACAGTGACGGCATACCCTAAAGCTTGACCGAGATTTATGGATAGAATAAATCCCATTTGAGGTAGAAATGACGCGGAGAAAAGGGATACCGCCACGAGAAAGATCCCGATTAGGGAACCTATAATGCCTACAAATATCAGCTCTAGCGAATATGTCGCTGTTATCGTCAACCTATTGGCACCTAAAGATTTAAGGACACCGATATCTCGCTTTGAGCGACCAGTTAGATATAGCAATGTTACTATAATGGCAATTAATGTGACTATTGAAAAAGAAAGATTTGGCAAAAACGTCCCTGCAGTATCAGTAAGCATGTGCAAAAATGTGAAATTGGCAGCGATCACCGCAATTGCGGCAATAACTATTTTAATTTGATGCCATGATGTTTGAAAACGTTTTTTAGTTAACCAGACAAACGCCATTTTAAATCACGGGATCTACTAAGCCTTACGCTTGGAACAAGATCCTCTATTTGTCTTAATTTTATAAAATAAAAATTTGGGAAGTTTCGAATTTCAACATTTCGTTTAATTTGTGAACTGGACTCTGGATACTACTCCGAATTGTTGATGTGCACCAAAATTGGTTCGTGATGCTCATTGTTGGGAACCGATTCGATTAATTGCTGCTCAGGAATCACGGGTTCAGTTAATTGCTGTTCAGACACGGGAGAAGTTTCCGATGGGGATGTAAGACTGTCAAGGGCTGACATCACATCCTTCTTTTCTAAAGTGGCGTTATTGATCCCGAAAATGAGATTCTCACTTGCAACACTGTATGTTTCTTCGTTCATTTCTCCAGTTTTATGCTGAACTTTAACATTTCCAAGAAATCTTTCGAGGCTCTTTGACTGACACTCCAAGTCATCTATTCGGTTATTTAACTTGTCTGCCAGAGTAGCATATGCATCTTGA
>JBDRNN010000273.1:0-2139 GCA_043811145.1 Candidatus Bathyarchaeota archaeon | reverse complement strand
GCTAAAACTGAGTTTCAAAGAACGTTTTCTGGAGAAGTAAAAGTCAATAATTATTTTTCAAAGTATACTTTGAAAGAATCTATGGATTTTTTATGGACATATGATCGTGATGATCAGTTGTCTCTATTAATTTTCCAAGTCTAATAATCCAAACATAATGCTTCATTTACAACTAGCTCATCCAGATAATTGGAGTTTTTTACATGAGTCGATGCTGGAAATGTAATACTGTACTTCGAGATGTAGAACGTAACAGTCGGAGATACCTATACTGCTTCAACTGTTCTCGAACTAGGAAATATTACAAATAACTTTTCAAAACAATCGTAACTTTTAAAATAAGATTTTTCATTGCCATATTCATTTGTTGCACTACAATCGGCAAGTTTAAAAAAAGGCTTTAGTATACCTACTGGTGAACTCTACCCTTTGGAAAAGGTCGCAATGAACCCCTCTCAAGCGTCTGCAAAAACCGTCTATGCTGCTGAAACTATCAACTTAACGAAGCGCTATACAATGGAATCTATGAATGTTTCAGCCCTCAGCAATGTTAATATTCAGATACGTCGCGGCGAATTTATTTCAATAGTCGGTCCTTCTGGAAGTGGAAAATCAACGCTCCTTAATCTGCTGGGAACTTTAGATAGGCCTACGTCTGGACGCGTGCTTATCGATGGCGTTGATGCTTCAACTTTAAGCGGTGACAAACTTTCAAGGTTGCGAAATGAGAAGATAGGATTCATTTTCCAGTCATATAACCTGATAAACAGGTCTTCGGTAATTAGAAACGTCGAGTTACCTGCGGTGGTGAAAGGTGCATCGGGCAGGGAAAGATCCGAGCGTGCTTATGAAATGCTTAAGATGCTGGGCCTAGGTTCAAAAGCATCCCGTAAACCTACCGCCTTAAGTGGTGGTGAACAACAGAGGGTTGCGATAGCAAGGGCACTGGTTAATAATCCCGCAATAATTTTAGCTGATGAACCAACGGGTAACTTGGACTCTAAAACCGGTTGGGAGATTTTTAATATTCTAAAAAAACTATGTCATGAAGAGGGGTCCTCTATAATTGTTGTTACCCACAACCTTGAATTAGCTGATGCGACAGATAGGATAATCCACCTTCGTGATGGGGCGATTGAGAATGAAAATTTCAAAAATAATTAACTATAGAAGCAGTTCAACATACATGATTTGTATTTTATTTGTATCTATTCTTGCTTTTAGCACATTACAATCCATGACCATTACAGCTCAATCTCCACAGGTTGAAATTCAACAAGTTTTTTGGGGCACTGCATCTGATGAAACTCAAGCAAAACCAGGCGACAAAAACGCTCTCTTAAATATTGAACTTCGAAACATAGGTACCGCAAATATCTCTACCACTACAGCGAAGCTCTACTTAGATAATGCCCCATTTATTGCCCCAACAGGCAAGCAATATGCTTACGCTGGCGTTAGTTCAATTTCTGCTGGAACTTCTGCAACTTTCACCTTCCGGTTGAACATAGACGACGATGCGATTCTTAAGACCTACGAACTAACCGTAGACATTACAATGGTAACCGTGAACTATCCGAATGGGATAACCGTTATTGAAAAAGTCTCTATCCCGCTCCTCGGAGAGGTCCGCTTCTCGCCCAGTCTAAACTCTAATAATATTCAACTGGGACTCAACGATATCGCATTAATGTTGGTAAATGAAGGCGAAGCTACGGCTACAGATCTCGAGGTTAATGTTATCGTTCCTTCCCCTCTGGTGGTGGTAGGTGAAAATCTCTTGAGTCAATTCTCTGTGGCTGAACCTTCGGAGGATCTTTCAATCAACATGGAATTATATGCGCCATCCGCTTCTGTAGGAAATGCATACACAATTACGTCTACCCTCACCTACAGTGATGGTTATGGGTATGCGAAGGTAGAGAACGTAACTGTTGGTGTAATAGTTTTGCCTAAAGCTTCCAGCTTTGTTAACATAGAATCGTATGCGTTTTCCCCTGACACGGTCTATAAGGGCGGAATCTTCGATTTGGTCTTAGAACTAAGTAACCCTGGCGACTTTGAGGCCGAAGAGGTTACAGTGGAACTTACGACACCCAATCTTTTTGCGAGTATTACTCCCTCTGTTGTGAGTTTAGG
>JBDRNN010000272.1:0-2329 GCA_043811145.1 Candidatus Bathyarchaeota archaeon | reverse complement strand
ACTTAAAGGACGTGTTTAGCCTCACCAAAGTCATCCAGAAGATACAACCAGACATAGTAATACATCTAGGAGCAATCACCTCCGTAGAATACTCATATCGACACCCCCAAGAAGTATTGGAAACCAACTTCCTCGGCACAGTCAATCTCGCGGAACTATGCCGCAGATATGTCCCCAACTTCCAGCAATTCCTCATGGCTTCATCGGCTGAGGTCTACGGGGTATGTGAGGAACTAGATAAAAGAGAAGATAGTACAAACCTCATTCCGAATAGCCCATATTCAGTTAGTAAATATGCAAGCGAAAAATATCTCCAATACCTCCATAAAGCATATAACCTACCAATAACAATCTTCAG
This sequence comes from Candidatus Bathyarchaeota archaeon, assembly GCA_043811145.1. Taxonomy (GTDB): domain Archaea; phylum Thermoproteota; class Bathyarchaeia; order Hecatellales; family Hecatellaceae; genus JBDRNN01. The sequence continues at coordinate 1,971 of JBDRNN010000272.1, read as the reverse complement.
GATGTTTAATAGTTATGGCCGTGAGAGGGATAAGTTCTTTGTAGTGGAGAAAACCATCGATCAGATGCTTCATGAAGAAACCTGTTATCTCGGTGTCCCTGAGCCTGTGAGGGACTTTCTCTACTATCAAGATCAGTTGAACGCTTATTTAGCGGCTCTAGAAAATCTGGATGCGATAGGGGAAACCTTTAACGTAAGTTCAGGGATAGGAATTTCAATCAAGGATCTTGCTGATAAGGTTGCTGAGTTAACGGAGTTCAAAGGTGATGTCGTTTGGCGAAGTATGCCTCGGCGACCGCTTGACATAATGCATCTTGTAGGCTCAAATGAAAAGATACGCCGGGTTCTAGATGTGCCGGAGCCAGTGTCTCTTGATGAGGGATTAACTAAAACAATAGATCGGTGGCGAAACGTTGAAGTTTGAAAAGATACATGAAGATGTGCGCGGAGAAATATATCTAATCCTAGAAGCACTCCAAGAAGGGCGAGAGCTAACCCTGTTCACAACACATAAAGGCTATGCCCGTGGAGGGTGTATCCACAGAAAAAACGGGGAAAACTGTGTTGTCATTAAAGGCGTAATCAAGTATTGGATTGGGGACAAAGAACCGATAATCATGACGCAGGGAAGCACTTGTTATATTGAACCAAACATGTCACATTACTTTGTCGCGTTAACGGATGAAACCGTTGTGATGGAGTGGGGTGCATTGCCAGAGGAAAAGAAAGAAAAATATCCCCCGTCACGAGTCTTGGTTGATAATATAAACCTTAAGCGCGTAAATGAGTTGAAGATATAATGGTGTACGCTAAACGATGGAGTAAACGATTTGGATCAGAAACAGATTGGGCTAGAACTGAAAGTCAAGAGAATCATCCAGACCGCTTATTGCTGAAAACACTTGTAAAGACACCGGTGATAGATGTTGGCTGTGGTGCTGGTCTTGATGCACAATATTATGATGACTATATAGGAATAGATGTTACCCCAGAATTCATCAAGTCTGCCCATAATATTTATGGAGTGAAAAGACTAGTTCTATGTGACGCACGATATCTACCATTTCGGGATAAATCTTTTGAGACAGCATTCAGCAAAGGAGTTATAATTCATTATCCTCAAGAAGAGGGGGAAAAGATGCTTCATGACATGATTAGAATAAGTAACACAACATATATCGCGTGGGGAATACCTCTTGTTGGACCGGGACACAACAAAAACTATATACCAACTGGCGATCCAGAGCTTTTTATATCCAAATCGGGGTTCCATGTCAACAAATATGATTTAACAGAACTAGAAAAACACTTTGAGATATACCCCCAGAAAGAAGGCACATCCGTAACCTTAATAACAAAAAAAGGGGAAAGGGATAACAATGAAATTCAGAATTAAACAATCTCTAGATGCAGGCCAGTTTTCAATGGATTGGTTCAATAATCTCTATGGACAAATCGACTATAAAGATCAAACCGTTCTCGACATCGGGGCGGATTGGGGAAGAACGGCTGACTTATTTCTCCAGTTGGGGGCAAAACGGGTCATCTCAGTAGAAGGAAAAAAGGCGTGGTACGATCTTCTAGAATATAACTCCAAACATATAGACGGGATCATACCAATTTTTATATGGCTAAAAACCCCAAGCGATATATCTAATCTTATTAAAAACTATGAACCTAACATAATAAAAATCTCTACGTGGCCTTGGAGTAGATGTGAAAACTGGCTTTTGGATATATCGGACAACATAATTACGATTGCCGACAAATATATCTTTCTATCCAATCACATGAATTATCAACGGGAGTCTCTGTTAAAATTAAAAAAGATGTTTACAAGACTTAACTATGACGTAACACAGAAAAAACATCATGTCCCATATATAAATTCGATTAAGATGCAAACATAAACATGATACCCCAATATTCACCCTACATCCCAATAGAGCCGGGGAATGCCGTAAAAAAGGT
>JBDRNN010000271.1:0-5825 GCA_043811145.1 Candidatus Bathyarchaeota archaeon | reverse complement strand
AATACCTTTTCACCCTAAGTATTGTTACTTTTGGAAAAACATAACTCATGATGAGCTGATAGATCTTAGAAATTGCTTGCTAAGATCAACAATTAAGTTTGAAGAAAATCGGATAAAGGAGATTTTCATAAAGACTGACTCAAAAACCAAGTTGATTCTTGAGAAACTTCTCATTCCTCATGAAATTCTGGATGACCAGATAATACTGAGAGAAGAAGCTTCTGTAGTAGCGAAATGTGTAGGAATTGATAAACGAGATTTCAAGCCAACGGCTTCTTTAAATATCTTTCAGTTAGTTTCAGAGCTGGCCGGATTTGAGATAAAAGACAAGTATTCGTTTTTCATCGGAGCTCGAATGGGACGCCCGGAGAAGGCTGAGGAAAGAAAGATGAGACCGCCTGTACATGTGCTTTTCCCAATCGGGTTAAGTGGAGGTTCTCAACGAAACATAATTGCAGCTGGAAAGAAGACTATTGAAGTCGAAATTGTAAGAAGAAAATGTGAAAAATGTAAAGAAGCTGTTATTGAAAAAATATGCCCAAAATGTGGTTCTGAAACTTTTCTTGAAAAAAGTTGCCCAAACTGCTTAAGGCATTTAGGCAATCATAAATGTCCATCCTGCGGAGTTGAAGGCAGGTTTTACAGCAGACAAGTTATAGATGTAAAGGAAAAGTTGAAGACGGCATGTAAAAACCTCAAATTGAATCCTCCCGACTTACTGAAGGGGGTTAGAGGATTAACAAATACACATAAAATCCCTGAGCCCTTAGAGAAGGGTTTACTCCGAGCGAGAAATGATCTCACAGTGTTTAAAGATGGAACTATAAGATATGACGCAACAAACGCGGTTCTTACTCACTTTAAGCCTTTAGAGATAGAGGTTTCTCCCGATAAACTTAACCAGTTGGGATATAGAACAGACATGCAGGGTAACCCACTGCAAAGCTCAGACCAGACATGTGAGCTTAAAGTTCAGGATGTCATTATACCTGAAAAATGTGGGAAATATTTACTTCGAGTTGCCGCTTTCATCGATGATTTATTAACTAGGCTCTATAATTTGCAACCATTTTACAATGCTTCGAGTATTCAAGATCTTTTAGGGCATATGATAATCGGGTTATCACCTCATACTTCAGCAGGGGTTGTTGGCAGAATTGTGGGATTTTCGAAACTTAATGTCTGCTACTCTCATCCCATGTGGGTTTCAGCTAAAAGGAGAGATTGTGATGGAGATGAAGATGCGTTAATGTTGGCACTTGACGTCTTTTTAAATTTTTCAAGAGAGTACCTGCCTTCTCAGATTGGCGGCATTATGGATGCATGTCTGCTTTTAACTCCAGTTATTAACCCGTTAGAAATAGATGATCAAGTTTGGACTTTAGATTTAAGTCAAAATTATCCCTTGGAGTTTTTCCAGAAAACTTTGGAAGAGTCCGATTCAAAGTACGTGAAGGATTTGGTAGATACGATAGGTCTTCGACTTGGAAAACCCTCACAATATGAAGGTTACGCTTTCACTCATGATACCTCAAATATCAACTATGGGACAAGGGAGAATATGTATAAAAGATTGGGGAGTATGATGGAAAAACTTCAAAATCAGATGTTTCTTGTAACGAAGATCGATGGGGTAAATGAAAAAGACGTAGCTAGGAAGGTTTTAAGCGTCCACTTCATGAGAGACATTGTTGGAAATCTCAAAGTTTTTGCCTCACAGTCTTTTCGGTGTAAAAAATGCAACTTTAAACACCGGCGCATTCCTTTGAGCGGTAGATGTACAAAATGTGGAGGCCAATTATCTTTAACCGTCTTTAAAGGATCTGTAGAGAAATATTTGGAAACAGCAGAATGGATCGCTAAAACCTATGAGCTTGAAGACTATTATAGCCAGAGAGTTGCGTTAATTTCTGACGAAATTGCTTCCATCTTTACTGGTGAGAAAAAAGAGCTGGAAATTAAAGATAAGGACATTGAATTAACAGAGTTTATGTAATGAGAAATTTTTGACGGTGCTCAGGGGTGGCAAAAAGATCTCAAAATCCCAATGCGTATATTCTAGGGATTAAGAATACGAAGAAGGGTGTTCACTCCAGGGAAAGCATTTTGATGGCTTTAGATGAGGAAGTTCTCTCTACAAAGGATGTTATGGGAAAAACGAACCTGTCCTACTCTGCTTTACTTTATCATCTAAGGTTATTGGAGAAACATACACTGGTAAGACGGAGGCCAAGGTCCAAAAGACAAATAATTTGGGAGCAAACAGGACTAGGTCAACAGCCTATCCTTAATTAATGTTAGTTCTCTTTTTCTCAAAGCATTTTAGAGGAAATTAATCTTTTAAATTGGCTTAGGTAGCTTATCCTTGCATTCCATGTAAATTTCAGGGTCTATTAGATTTACATTGTCTCTGTGAGCTTCAAACTTACACTTGGTGCAGTAAACCATACCTGTCCGTGCTCTTTCCTTATTAGAAACATAAGTCCATTCATGTTTATCACATATTTCAAGTTGAATGCAGCTTTCTAATGCTCCGTCATTCCTACACCAGTTGCTGATTGCATTTCTTTCCTCATCATCATACTCCTTTAACCGCTTACAGAGGTTAGCAACCAAATTAACGTATCTTTGAACAGTCTTTGTGTCACCAGTAGCCAATGCTTTCGGGGCGTTCCTTGTTAACACTTTCCAATTAGCCCAATACTCAGTCAATTAAACCACAACTCAATATGCTCTAATTTTTGTAAGCTATAGTCTTTTCTTTCTCATTCAAATCGTTTAAAGGAAAAAAGTATGTCCCAAACCTTTTTCAGGGCCAATTTCTGTTTGTTCATACCAACAAAATTTAGAAAACATTATTAAGCCGATTCGCGCGTTTAGATTGAAATATTGGTGATGGGGTTTGGCCAGTAGGGTTAAGAGAAGACGTGAAGGGGCGCCGATGCCTGCAGTTGCTGCGGGTTTGCTACGTTTTTATGAAGAAGAATCTTTTGGAGTAAAAATCAGACCTGAACTAGTAGTTGTTGCAGCGGTTATTATAGCTGCCGTTGTTGCCATTCTTCCATTGCTTATAAGGTAGAGTTACTTGGGCATACTCTTGGGTAGAATTTCTACGCGCAGAACAGAATTTAAATTAATAAATAGTTCACTTTTCTTCTCCCTTGTAACAATTCTAGGCACTGGATTCGCAAGAGTTGCCCTTAATACAGCGACCTCAGCATCGGTTAACCATAAGCCAGGGGGAACATGAGAGACCGCCTCAATCTTGCCCTCATATCCGAAGTCATGATCTATCATTATAAGAACCTTACTACCTATATGACGTTCGAGGAAATGGAAAATCGTAGGACTGATACTGGGTTCGCTCATTTTTCGCCATCAGAAAGAACAAACGCCAACCTACGATTTAAGGAGTTAAATTTGACGGGGGATTTTATCCTTTGCAACATTTGTTTATTGCCCCGGAAGAGTGTTAAGTTACCGTTAGTTATTGACATCAAAATGATTTGAAGACTATATTTTTGCAAACTTTTTGATAAAAATCTCTAAAAACGTGCTTTGCTGCTCAGATGACGTTTTCCTGAGTCCTGAAGCTGACATAAACAGTCGGACCCTATTGTTTTTAAGTTGGAAAGTGTGGAACCGCAAGCAGGATTTGAACATGTATAGAGCGAGTCTGCAGCCCGCCGCTTAAACTACTCAGCCATCTCGGCATTTAAACGGTTGTACAAGCATTAAAACCAGATTCTCCGTTTAATTATAAATATTCTTTCGTTATCTAACTGAAAAGCATTAAAGGAATGGATTAGACCTTCAGTTGGGAGATATGAGCAGAGAAAGAACGGAAATTGCGGTCATAACAGTCGACGGTTACGTCTTTTTTGAAACCGTTAATGAACTTAGGAAGAGAGGCATACCGTTTCTAGCCTTGAAGCCAGGTGAATCAATTCCATTAGGAATAAAAGCCGTAATAACCAGCAAGGCAGAGTCTAGGCGGATTAAACATGATAGAATTATGATCTACGATAAAAAGGGCGCAAAGTGGACAGTTAACAAAGTATTAACCACCCTAAGAGATATTCAAGGCTGTAATCACCTAATCTTCGGAGTAGACGTAGGCAAAACATCGGGACTGGCTGTGGTAGGAGATGGAAACGTTGTCCAAACTGGAATTTATAATAATGCAAGAGAGATTGTCGATGCGATCAGGGAAAACATTCGACACTGGAAGCCAAAGGAGGTAACCGTAAAACTAGGTAAAGGTGGGTTACGCAAAAGATCCCAGATCCATGATGGAGGCTATTATGATGGAACAGAAGTCATTAAACAAGAGATTTTTGGAGAATTAGGAAACAGAGTTAGAATTCTGTTGGTTGATGAAAGAAACACAACAACTATTGCAAAAAGGCTTAAGGTTAAAAGAAAAGAAAGAGACGAAACATCTGCTGTTGAAATAGCTTTACGGTGAAGAATAAAGGTGAGGAAATCTATCACCGCGAAACAGATTTAAAAACGAATTACATATTTTAGGTTAGGCCGGGGTGGCGGAGCGGAAACGCGCTGGACTCGAGAATTATTTTACCGAGTAATCCAGTGGGCCTTCGGGTTCACAGGGGTTCAAATTCCAAAAGAGAGGAAAGTCCCTTCCCCGGCGCTAAATTAAATTGAGGGTCATAAGACTTCGTGCAAATGTCAAGAAAATTATCCTTCAAATATCCAAAAAAAATCAAGTTTCAATGTATGAGATGTTCTTTGTGTTGTAGAAGCACTTCAACTCGGAAAAGACATGTTTTTGCTTTGCGGAAGGAAGTTATGAGGATAAGTGACCAGCTTGGAAGACCGATAAAATTCTTTTCTAAGCCATCATCAACATTTGAAGGTTTCTCTTACGAATTGAGGATAATCAAGGGAAGATGCATTTTCTTAGAGAATAATCATTGCTTAATCTATTCACGTCGGCCACTTATCTGCAGATGTTATCCTTTTTGGTTGGAGAAGGAGAGATACAAATATGTATTCTATTTTTCGAAGGAGTGCCCAGCCATCGGAAGCGGCAGTAAACTCAAAAAAGATTTCTTTGAAAAACTCCTCAAACAATCCGTCAAAAAACTAGAAACAAAAGAGCTCAACCCAAGCTAATCTCAGATTGTTAGAAATGATTCAATATTTCAAAACTCTTATGTCGAGAACAACCTGATGCCAGTTGGGTCCAACAGATCGAACAACTCTTCCACCGGAAAAAGAAAATGAGACGTTGAAAACATCAAGTTTCTCAGTAAGTTTATTAACAAATTTGGACAGTGGATCCTCATTTTTTATTGCATGGACAAAATCATATGGGTGAATATAACCACCATTCTTTCCTAAAGCAGAAATTGCTACACCAAGATAATCGAACACTTTCTCGGGTAGAGGCATCAGAACGCGATCCGCAGTGTTAAGTAAGCTTGAATCAATTATTTCTCTAGCATCGCCTAAAATAGGTACTACGGTACCCTCAACTCTATTCAATTCTACATTTTTCGTTAAATATTTTACAGCATAAGGGTTAATGTCGATGGAGTAAACCTTGCTCGGTCTAGCAAATTTCGCAACTACAATCGAGAAACTCCCAACTCCTGAAAACATGTTTACAATAACTTCTCCAAATTTAACTAAACCCGCTATGCGCATCCTTTCAAATTGTAGCCTAGATGAAAAATAGGTTTTTGAGAGATCAACTCTCAACTGACAGTTGTTTTCTCGGTGGATTGTCTCAGTTGTTTCATTGCCTCCAATCCAAGTCAGCTCCCTTGTTCTAAACTCATCCTTCACAGGAGTTGTCT
>JBDRNN010000270.1:0-14708 GCA_043811145.1 Candidatus Bathyarchaeota archaeon | reverse complement strand
GAATGCGTTGAATATGCAGCTGAAGATGCTACTAGTGTCCCACTGGATAAGTTGATAGAAGTTTTGAAAGTGGCTGAAGATGCTGGAGCCGATGTTGTTAGGATTTCAGATACAAAGGGTCAAGTTGAATTTAATAGTTTTAGGAAGTTAATTGAACATTTAACAAAAAATCTCCGCGCTCGTATTGATGTCCACTGTCATAACGATAGGGGATTGGCTGTGGCTAACGCCATAAGCGCCTTAGAAGGTGGAGCCACGGGGGTCCATGTTTCAGTACTAGGGTTGGGGGAACGCTGTGGCATTGTTGACCTTGCTACCTTTGTCGAGGACTTGGAGACTTTGTATCATGTAGATACCGGTGTTAATTTTAAAGAGATCCCTAGTCTCTACCGTTATGTTTCAGCAGTTGCAGGAATCCCAATACCGCCAAACTTTCCCATTATGGGAGCTTTTGCACGTGTCCACAAAGCAGGAATTCACCAGAAGTCAGTAATTCACTGTCCAGAAACATACGAGACAGTTGATTGGAACAGATATGGTTTAGAGAGAGAATATGAATTCGGAGCCATGCAGTCAAAAGAGTTAGTAGAGGTTTTCCTGAAGAACCTAAATGTTTTCAGTGAGGTTAAAAAGCGAATTGTGGACAAGATTAGGGATATGTCGATGACGAAAGGAAGATCCTTGCGTCGTCCCGAGGTTTGGAGATTAATTGAGGAAGAAGCAGGCGTGTTGCCATCATTTGCTTCTGCTTCTAAAGGCGAAGAGATGGATGCTTTGATATTTATCAAGGTTAAACCTTCATGTGACGAGCTAGACCTCATTAAGAGCGTAAGAAATAGTTTCTCGGAGCACTCTGTCCCCATTGTTATTCGGGATATTTCAGGAGATTGGGACTTTATTATAGATGTCAAAGACGTTAAGAATCCTAAAATGCTGGATGAAATTACAGGTGAAATTAGGAAAAACAATAAGGACATATTGGAAACAAGCACATCCATAATCTTCGATGAATACAAGTGACCCTGTCAGTTTTCTAGATTTCCCAGTTGATAGATTTAATAACTTCTTTTAGCAGATGTCCTTGCAAATAAAGCTATAATAGAACGGACGCAGAATATAGCCAACTATTATGTGACCTCAAATGAAAGATTTAGCAAATCCGGGAGCTATAGGACTAGGGGGATTTGCCCTTACAACTTTTATTCTCAATGTAGTTAATGCGGGCATAATACCTGTTGAGAGTATAGGGATGGTTCTTCCAATGGGGCTTTTCTATGGAGGATTTGCTCAATTTTGTGCGGGAATGTGGGACATAAAAAGAGGCGAAATATTCGGTGCAACATGCTTTACCTCCTACGGCGCTTTCTGGATGGGACTAGGGGTTTTAATTATTTTAGAATCTATGGGAACGATTGTAAAAGTTCCACCTGCAGGAATGGCGGTTTTCCTTTTTGCGTGGGGAATATTTACCGCATATGCTACAGTGGCTGCTCTCAGAATTTCTTGGGGAGTCACTGCTGTACTTGCAACATTAACTATACTGTTCTTCTTGCTAGCAGCTGGAGAGTTTAGTCCCCTTATCAAGATAATTGCGGGATATGAAGGTATTGTCTGCGCTATTACCGCATGGTATTGTTCAGCAGCAATTCTCATAAACACGGTTCATGGAAGGGAAATAGTGCCCCTAGGTCATAGAAACCAGGGTTGAAAGTGCCATAAACGAAAAAGAATTCGGCTTTTAAGCAACCAATAGAAGTAATTCATAAAGGTTCAAAGTGACTTGCCGTGGCGGATAAAAGTAAAGTTGCTTTTTACATAGGAAGATTTCAACCGCCCCATAAAGGGCATATTTACGCCATGCAGCATATTCTAAAAGAAGTAAAGGAATTGGTCATAGGCATCGGAAGCGCACAATATAGCCATGACCTAATGAACCCATTTACTACAGGCGAGAGATACACTATGCTCCGCCTCGCTCTAGATGAAGCAAAGATCAAACGTTCACGATATGCCATATTTCCAGTCGCAGATACAGAAAACCATAGCGTATGGGTAGCACAACTTCTTTCAATTACTCCAAAATTTGAGGTAATATATTCCAACGATCCATTAACAAGTCGTCTCCTTAAGGAGGCAAAGTTCCAAATAAGAAAAGTACCGTTTTTTGAAAGAAAAAGACTGAATGCGACAGCCGTTCGTAAAAAAATTCTGGAGAACGAAACATGGGATGAATTAGTCCCCTCGACCGTCGCCAAGTATATTAGACAAATTGGTGGCGTAGAAAGGATAAGAGATTTAGCTAAATTCGATAGAGCGTAATCATTTCATATTAGGGGAACAATTTCAATTTTCATATCAGTTTTAGCTTTCAGAATCTGAGAAGCATCGCCTTGATTAGCAGAAATCTCGAGAAAACCGCCGCTTCCTATAACAGCAAGCAAATCACCTTTAGCTACCTGAGAGTATGTCTTCAATAGCTTTATCTCATGAGACCTGCCATCTAAAATGACTCTTATTTTAGAATTGAACTTTAGACCAATTTTTCTAAAAAGTTTGGACTCAATATTTGTAGCCAGATTACCGAAAGTGTCTATGTAGAAAAGTTCGCCGATTATTTTGCCTCTGACAAGCTTAGGGTTAGAGATCGCGGTTTTCTTATAGCTAAACACCTTCGAGCCCAGCTGAGAAGGCTTCAGCCCCTGTGCGATATAGCCCGCCACTTGAGCAAAAATATCTCTTCCGTGAAACGTATTCGATATTTTTTTAGATAAAAATTTTGAAGACTTGATTGTGTACACCTGTTTTATTCCATCCTGCTCAGCACTCTGGACTAGAACCCCATTATCTGGGCCGATGAATATTGCTGAGTTACCTTCAATTATTATAGGTTGCCTTGCACTACCAACGCCTGGGTCAACGATTGCTAAATGAATAGTCCCTTTTGGAAAGAATTTAGCTGAACGTGAAAGTGCATAGGCGCCCATCTTAATGTTATATTTCTCGATACCATGAGAAATATCAACAAAAATGACACCTGTACATATTTTTAGAATAACCGCTTTCATCTCAGCTACATAAGGGTCGTCTAAACCGAAGTCGGTTAGAAAGGTAATTATTCGCGTCTCAATCACCCAATATGGAAAAGGCTTTTCATATATTGTAATGCCTATTCTTTAATATTAAACTGAAGAATGGAGGTCATCGAAAAATGCTTTTAATGATTCCAGGCCCTACCAACGTTCCAACTCGAATAACGGAGGCTATGGCTAGACCCATGATAAGCCATCGTGGGGCAGAATTTCATGAATTATATGAAAGAATTCTAAAGAACTTGAAATATGCTTTCCAGACAAAAAATGACGTGTTTCCAATAACTTGCTCAGGAACGGGAGGTGTGGAATGCGCCGTTTGTAACACCGTTTCTAAGGGAGATAAATTTGTGATCCCCACTTATGGTGGCTTTAGTGAGAGAATGATGGAAGACATAGTTCGGTTTGGGGGTATCCCTATCGAAATTCCTGTGGAGTGGGGTTCAGCATGCACAGCAGATGATGTGAAAAGAGTTCTTGATTCGGATAAGGGCATCAAAGGAATAGCGATCGTCTACAATGAAACATCAACCGGAGTCACCAATAGAGAGCTTCCTAAAATAGGGAAACTTGCCAAAGACTATGATAAGCTCTTAATCGTCGATGCTATATCGATTTTGGCTGGCGATTATCTTCCAGTCGATGAATGGAATATTGATATTTGTGTAGCAGGAAGTCAGAAGTGTCTTGCTTGCCCTCCAGGTCTGGCTGCTGTTTCAGTAAGTTCAAAAGCCTATGAAGCTGCCGAGAGAAACAAGAATCGACCCTTTTACTACGATCTGGTATCTCATAGGGAGTTTGTGAAAAAGCTTGAAACGCCGTTCACGCCAGCTGTCAATCTTTACTTTGCCTTGGATGAAGCTTTGTTGATGTTGATGGAGGAAGGCCTCGATAACAGAATTAAACGTCATAAGACCTGTGCTGAAGCATTTTACACAGCCTTTGAACAGATGGAGCTTAAAACGTTAGCTAAAAAAGAGCTAAGGTCTAACACCCTAATAGCCGTCTATGAGCCTGAAAATATTGAAGATAAGGTTTTCAGGGACACCTTAAGGAAAGAACATGGGATAACTATTGGTGGGGGAATGGGAAAACTTAAAGGCAAACTCTTCAGGCTTGGCAGCATGGGAATAGTTTCATCACGAGAAGTGCTGAAGACTGTTGATGCAATAGGTAAGGTACTTCGAAAACTAAACTATGAAATGAACAGCAAACATGAGGATATAATTTCTGGGATAGAGAAAATGTTTCCTAATTCCAAATAACTACCCTTTTTTTCAGTTTAATTTTTTCAGGGTTAAGTCAAATATTTTCTTCGCGATGTCATTTTTGGAGGACAACGGAATTTTCACTTTGTTTTGGTCACTATCAATTACAAACACTTCATTAGTATCCACATTGAATCCCCTGTCTTTTTTACCGACGTCATTAACCACTACCAAGTCTGCATGAGACCTCTTTAAACAATTATAGGCATTCTTTACGAGTTTTCCGTCAGGTAGGTTAAATTCAGCCTTGAAGGCTATCAGAAAAGTTTTTGAGCTGATTTTCTTGACCTCGTCAATAATTTTTGCAGTCGGCTTTAAAGTTAGCTTTAGTTCAGGAGCTGAACTTGTACCCAACTTATAATCGTATTTCTGCTGAGGAGTATAGTCTGCTACAGCGGCTGTGGCGACTAAAATGTCATATTTTTTAGATTTTAGTTCAGATGTAACAGCGGTATGCATATCTTCCGTTTTATCGACCCTGATTACTTTAGCATTTGGAGGAGCTTGTGCTATTCCGGATCCATATATCAAAGTGACCTCGGCGCCTCTTCTCAGAGCTTCCCTCGCGATAGCGATGCCCATTTTTCCTGAGCTTTTATTTGTAATTATCCTAAGGGGGTCTATGTGCTCGCAGGTTGAACCTGCCGTTACCAATACGTATAAACCATTCATTTTTTTGCTTGTAAGCTTCTGGATTACGTTATCAACTATCTCTTCAGTGGAAGCGATTTTTGCTTTGCCTTCCTCACTTCTCGGTTCTATAAAATCTATGCCGAGAGTTTTAAGCCGCTTAACATTCTCAGCTATGATGGCGTTACTATACATGGACTTGTGCATTGCTGGACATACTAGTAGGGGTATATGTGAACCCAAAGCGGTTAATGCCATCGCGGTCACTGACGTATCATTTATGCCCCCCGCAATTTTGCTTATTGTATTATCGGTTGCAGGCGCAACTAAAACCAGATCAGCCTTTTCAGGATGTTCACCAACCAACTGGATGTTTTCGGTTTGTCCAGTAATCTCAGTCACCACAGGATTTCCTGTAGCCCATTCCATAGCGTAAGGATGGATTATTTTTTGAGACATCGGTGACATGGCTGCAAAAATATTTGCTCCATATCGCATCAATTCATGAGCAACTTCAGGAGAATGCAGAGCAGCAATACTTCCGGTTATACATAAAACTATTTTCTTATTCTTTAGCTCATCTCCTTTAACACCAATGATATCTTTTAGAGATGACCCAGTCAATTAGGACCCCTTCTTTTTAGCTCTAAACCTTTGATTAGATAAGTTAAGAGTCTATTAATAGGAGTTGAAATGTTTAATCTCTCCCCCGATCTAAAAATAGCACCATTTATGTAGTCAATCTCAGTGAGTTTACCTCGCTCGATATCCTGCAGCATCGAATTTATATTATGAGCAGTTAACTTTGCAGTATTAAGCATGAGAGGGACCGGATCATTCTCAAGTTTAACTCCAGCTCTTTTAGCCACTATAGAACCTTCTTTAACAGCGTCAATCATCAGCTTCCTTAGCACCTCTGACTCTAATAGCTCACCGTTGGTCATTTTTGTTAATGCACCGATAGGATTAATTCCCGCATTTACCAAGGTTTTAACCCAAACCGCTCCATTTATGTTTTTAGTCACCTTTGTTTGAAGACCAGCCTTAGTGAAAGTTTCTGCAACAGTCTCAGCTCTACTTGTTATACCTCCATCCAGCTCTCCAACTATCGTATCCCCTTGACCAGTATGAATTACAAACCCCGGCTCTTTCAAGAAAGCTCCACAGTTTGTAACACCGCGTAACACGTTATATTTTCCAACGATCTTTGATGCGGCTTCTTCAGTGGTTAACCCATTTTGAAGGCAAATTAATGAGGTTCCCCCTTTAATCAATGGTTTAACAGCCATTACAGCTTGTACTGTATCATAAGCCTTAACCGTCAAAAGAACTGTATCAAAATCTTCTCGATTATTTATCTTGCTCAGGACATTTACTTTCACATGGTTTTTTTTGTGAGGACTTTTAACAGTTAGACCTTTATGTCGAATTATCTGTGCATTTTTCTTTTTAACTATCAACGTAACGTCATGTCCAGCTTTGGAAAGAAAAGCGCCAAATAGACTTCCTATGGCTCCAGCTCCAATAACTGCGATTTTCATAGAGCCTATCCCGACAGTTTTTCCCACTTTTTTAAACGTAAAACCTTAGACAGGGTGCTTCCTCTTCTTATCTCTTCTCTTATTCTGTTCTCTTTTTCCAGTACGTCCTTGGCCCTATTCGCCATCTCAACAACAAGACTTTTGGGTACTACAACTATTCCTGTATCATCGGCAATAACCCAGTCTCCAGATTGAACTCTAGCGCCTCCGCATACAATTTCCACATTTATTTCGCCAAAACCTTTCGGTTCTCCAGCAGTTGGATTGATATGTCTCGCAAAGGTTGGGAAATTCAGATCTTTGATTGTATCAACGTCCCTTACAGCACCGTCCACTATGACGCCGTTGATTTTTTTCTTAATGCAACTCCATGTGGCCAGCTCGCCCCAAACTGCTTTGTCTGTACCTCCCGCGTCGATTACAATAATATCTCCCGGTTCAGCGGTATCAATAGCCTCTATCGGCTTAGCCCAATCACCAGGGTATGTCCTGACAGTTATCGCCTTTCCTACAGCTTTCACACCTTTGACAACTGATTTAATTCCGCTCATCTCGCCCTGCCTGTGCATTGCATCAGAAATGTTGGCAGTAGATATCTCTGTAAAGACCTTGTGAAGCTGACTCATACTGTATTTCTTATGAAGGGAAGTTGGAATGGGCTTACGCGTTCTTAACGCTTTCTTAATTGTTTTTGTGGAGGCTTCAGCATTTTCAGCTTTTGTTATAGCGCCACCTACAATTATTATGCTGGCGCCAGCCTTTGCGGCTTCAGCTGCAGTTTCGCTGTTTATTCCACCGGCAACAGCTATGGGTATGTTTACAACTCCAATAACTTGTCTTAAAATATCTAACGAATTCACGCCTCTCATTTGTTGGTCAATTCCAGCATGAATACAGATGTAGTCAACTCCAAGGTTTTCCAATTCTACTGCTCTGCTAAGCATATCCGCAACACCTAGCAAGTCTGCCATTATTTTGGCGCCATACTTCCTGCCGGCCTCCACTGCTTCGCGAACGGTACTATCATCAGATGCCCCCAAAATGATGACTGAATTGGCTCCAGCCTTGGCGGCGATTTCTACCTCAGCAGAGCCAGTATCAATCGTTTTCATGTCCGCTAGCAAAGTGTGTCTTACAAATTTCTTTCGAAAAGACCTAACTGCGCTCAAACCTTCACTTTTAATGAGAGGCGTTCCAACTTCTAGCCAGTCTACTCCACCTTTTACAGCCTCCTCAGCTATCTCTAAAGCCCGATCTGAATCAACAAAGTCTAACGCAACTTGGAGAACCGGTTTTTTAAATGAAGTTAAATTTACGCGCATAGTTTCTCAGAAACCTCCATTAGGTCTTTAAGGAATAAATTTAGAGTGACGGATGTGGTATGTGGCATCACTATAATCCGCATATAGTTTGAAAATAGCGAGGTAGCCCATCCTTTCTTTCGCAATTCTTTGTCTATGAGCTTAATGTCGATACTGTCAGATTTTATTCCAACAATATTTAGTGTAGGCTCTGTAACAAGTTGTATCCCGTTAATTTTTTTGATGCCATCAACAAGTTTTTGTGTGAGGATTATGCATCGTCCAATTATTTTTCTATATCCGTTATGTCCAAGGTATTTAAGAACCGCCCAAACAGCACAGGCCGATGCCCCTGACCTAGTGCCTAGTAACACAGGGTTAGAAGTTCCCCCGTCAGCTTTAACGCACATACCACTAAAAATGGATTCATCTCGGAACAGTATACCTCCACTAGGAATAGGCGCCAATCCCATTTTGTGTGGATCTACTGTCAAAGATTTAACCCCTTCAAGCCTAAAATCAAAATCTGGAATGGAATATCCCATCTCTTTGAGAAATGGGATTATAAAGCCTCCGAATGCTGCATCTACATGCAGATGAATTTTGTGTTGCAATGCTATTTCTGAAAGCTCTGAAATTGGATCAACCACTCCGAGACCTGAGCTCCCAGCAACTCCAACTATGGCTACCGTGCTCTCATTAATTGCTTTTCCAACATCCTCAACTTTTATTCTGTAATCTTCGTTCACGTCTATGTAGACTGGAGTGATTTGGAGCATGTCTAAAGCTTTCTTAAATGAGAAGTGCGCTGTTTTAGGGAGGATTACTTCAGGCTTATGCTTATTGGCGCTGTTCCTAGCAACCCATAGAGCAGTAATGTTAGCTTCAGATCCTCCTGAAACAATCCATCCGCACGCATCTCGATTGGAAAGTAAACTACCAATCATTTCAACAACCTCTTTCTCGATTCTCGAAGTGTTTGGAAAAAGATTGGGATCTCCGAGGTTTTTATCGATGAAGGTTGTAAAGGTTTTAGAACCAATAGGATGTGGCAGCGTACACATAGAACCTAAAATTCTGCCAGACTGGTACGTGAAGTCACCGCTAAGTTTTGAGGACAGCTTCTGTAGTAATACCTGTGCAGGTTTGTTCAAAGTTCAGTCACCAATAAATGCCCTAGACAGCGGCAGTCTCAGGGCCCATATTTCTCAAAAAGTTCTACCTCAGAATTAGCAAGACCCGGAATAGAATTACCTCTAGCGGTGGACATAAGGCTTGAATTTATTAGGCGAGTTACTTCGGTTAAGGTTTCTTCATTATCGTAGTAAAGAATCATTTCATGAAGTTCGTAAGGGCTCAAAAGCCTTAACGTCTCAGCTTCTTCAACCATTTTTGGAAGAGCTCTCACTATGTTGTCAACAATTGTTACAGAAGCTTGCCTGGATGTCCTTGAAAATGGATTAAGATCTACAGCTAAAACTTTCTTTCCCATTTTTCTAAGGGCGGTGGCTCTATCGCCATCTTCTAGGGGAACGAAAACGCAGTCAGCTATGAGAATTCCTCTAGGATCTACGTTTCTTCTGTGACTCATAACTTCATGAATAGTAGCTTGAGCATCCATATCAACCCCAAGGACATCACTAGCACCGAAATCATTCAATCTTTTTTCAATTGCTGCCACCCTCTCATTCGACCGGTAGAAGAGGTTCACTTCAAGTTTTGCGTTGGTTAGATTAGCAAGCTTAACCAGCTCCATACCGCATAGTGCAACAGCATTTCCATTTACGGAGATCACGGGATGTCTTGAAGTTAGAAGCATCGCGGTAGCTATTTTTTCCGCTTTTAACGCGAATTGTTGAGTCTTCTCGCCAAGGATATAATCGAAAGTTTCACCCCTGCCATGAGCGATAAGTCCAGCAGAAGCCACAATTCCTTCCTTATACGCTTTTATAAGTGTCGCTCTTATTTGCAACGACTCAGCTCGAGGATGCTTTTTTAAGAGCTCAATTTCAGTCAACTAATCTCGCTCCATATTTATCAATACTAGAAACTACCAACGTTCCACCCAGAGGTGAAAACCTTTTTAGATTCTGGAGAATATGATCCTGATTTTCTTCTTTCACTATTGTAAACAAAGCTTCTCCAAAGAAATTCATGCTAAAACTTTCTAAACCTTGATTGCCAAGGTTCCTCAGGATTCTTTCTAAACGCTGAGTGTAAAGATTTAATTTATCTGCGAATTTTCTTGAGAATAAAAGAAAATTAGATGATGTGAAGTTAAGGATCAGTCCACCTATGAGTTTATTGCCAACCGCGTTTACCTTCTTCTGAAAAGCTGTATTCCTAAGAAATTTTTTGGTTGCCAATGAGCCTAAACATAATGAGATGACTTTCCCATCAGGATTAGAGATTGTTTTTACAGTTCCAATCCCAGGAGCCCCCGGTTTCTCTCTTATCTCTAACCCACCGAATGTAGCGGCCAATACAGTACCTAAGCCAGTTCCTCGGTTTATTTCCGCTAGATGGGCAATCTGAGCAACTTCTATTCTAGAGAGACCTACATTTAATTCCTCATTTAGCGCCAAAGCCAAGCTTAATGCACCAGCTCCGCTTACACCAAATCCGGCACCTACTGGCACTTCTATATGGTGGTCGATTGATATGTCATAAGCCTGAGAAGTGAGCTTTGAAAACTTTTTGATGACCGCTTGCGAGACTTCAGCCTTAGCTAACATTTTGTTGATTCGTATTTGAGCTTTCCATTTTAGAGACTTTGTAGATTTCACGGTAGTGTAAACACCCAATTCGAGAGAGACACCAGCTCCTCTGGAACCCTCTTTTAAGGGGTCATTATCGTGATTGATTGCAAATAAACCCGTAATATGACTGGGGGCAAATGCTGTATACATTGTTATAACTTCAATGTTGATGCAGTAAATTCACTTAAAAACTATCTTTAAAGACATTAAAGACATTGAAAGAAATAAGCAAAGTTTTATCATCTCAACAGCTTATAACGTAGGAAAAAGTTAAACGTAGAATCTAATAGGTATGGTTGTTGGAGATGACAAAACCTTGGCGGTAGCAAAAGGCGATTTTATCCTAATGGATTATATAGCGAAAGTGAAGGAAACAGGCGAAGCTTTCGACACAAGTTTAGCCGAAGATGCAAAACAAGCTGAAATATTCAAGGAAAATATTGTGTATGAACCTATGCTCGTTGTTGTTGGAGAGGGCTGGGTTCTAGGAAGTCTCGACGAACAACTTGCAGGGATGGAAGTAGGGAAGAAAGTTACCGTTGAGATACCCGCTGAAAAAGGTTTTGGACGTAGAGACCCTAGCAAGATTAAGCAGGTACCGCTAAGGAAATTTGATAATCAAAAGATCGCGCCTGCCCCCGGAATGGATGTTGAGGTCGATGGAAAGAGAGCGATTGTAAGGAGTGTTGGAGCCGGGAGAGTGCAAGTTGACTTTAATCCACCATTGGCGGGAAGGACGCTAATTTATGATGTTGAAATAAAGCAGATACTGCAAACCCAAGAAGAAAAAACGAGGAACCTGATTCATAGGCGCATTCCAATGGTGGATGTTAATAAGTTTGAAATTGAGATGACTGAAAACAATATCACTGTAAAGACACCGGAGGAGGCTTTGGCTCTTGAAGGTCTCCATCTTGCAAGAAGGGGCGTGGCTTTGGATATTCAAAAGTTTTTCCAAGATATAGACACCGTGCGGTTTATAGAAGAGTATAAAAGAAAAGAAGCTAAAGCTGAACCCAGTAATGAAGAAAAACCTCAACCGTCTCAAGCTTAGGATAAGTTGATCATCAACAAGAAATATTTTTCTAACCAATCATAAAAACTTGGATTATGCATTTCTTCGAAACCCTTTTAAGATAGATTAGAGTCTTGACAATTGCTTATTTGATTCCTATTCAATGTTGCTTGTGCTCAAATTATCACACGGAGTAGATTAGAATAAACTCATATAATCCTGGAACCGAAATGGTATTGAAAGGAACAACAACCGTTGGAATAGTATGTGAAGACGGGGTTGTTCTAGCTACAGATACAAGAGTTACGATGGGGACGTTTATAGCTCATAAAAAAGGAAAGAAAGTATATCCCATAGACAATCATCTTGCAATGACAATCGCTGGAACTGTTGCGGATGCTCAAAACGTAGTGGAAATATTGAAGGCAAACGCGGCGCTGTTTAGGTTCAACAACAAAAGATCTATACCAGTAGGTTCAGCTACAAGGTTGGCAGCCAACATTCTGTTTGCAAATAGATATCTACCTCTGGGTCTTCAAGCAATACTTGCAGGCGTAGATCTGGAAGGTCCACATATCTTTGCTTTGGATCCGTTCGGAAGTGTAACCGAAGAGAAAAACTTTTTCTCTACTGGTTCAGGCTCCCCTATAGCACTAGGCATTTTAGAGGATGGTTATAAAGAGCATATGACAACAGATGAGGGTATCCCATTAGTTGTTAAGGCAGTTGTTACAGCCATGAAAAGAGATGCCGCTAGCGGAAATAGTTTTGACGTGGCAGTTATAACAAGTCAGGGGTATCGCGAACTAGACGATAATGAAAAGTCCAAATACCCGCAAGCCTAAAGCTGGCATTTCTCTCACACTGGATTGGGAATATTTTGACTGATGAAGAATCTCAATTAAAAGTACAACAGATCATTTTACAGAACGTGCCGAAAGAGGCAGAGATCAGCAGAATAGAATATGAAGGCCCCCGGCTAGCCATATATTCGAAAAAACCGGAGGTGCTGATCGACCAGAGCTACATTGTGACGGATATCGTCAATCTCATAAGAAAAAGAATAACGATCCGGTCAGATCCCTCGGTGAGAATGAATGAAAAAGAGGCAGAACAAACCGTAAGAAAGCTCATTCCAACCGAATCTGAAGTAACCAACATTATGTTCGATCATACGTTAGGAGAAGTCATAATTGAGGCAAAAAAACCTGGGCTCGTTATTTGTAAAGATGGATCGTTAATTCAGGAAATTATAAAGGAAACGAAATGGCGACCCCAGGTTTTACGAAGCCCACCTTTACCATCTAAAATTATCGCTCACGTCCGACATTACCTATACACCGAGGTTAAAGAGAGGGAGAGAATTCTCCGATCTGTCGGAGAGAGAGTTTTTAGACCGAAATTTCTTAAAGACCAGGAAACACTGCTAACTTTTCTTGGCGGTTGTCAACAGGTCGGCAGATCTTCGTTCCTACTTAGGACAAAGGAAAGCAATCTGTTGATTGATTGCGGCATCAATCCTGCCTCATCAGACCCTAAGAACTATTTCCCAAGGTTTGACGTTAACGAGTTTGACATAGACAATCTCGATGCAGTTGCTATTTCACATGCACACCTTGACCATTGTGGCGCACTTCCACTGCTTTATAAATATGGATATGACGGCCCAGTTTACTGTTCTGAGCCAACTTTGAGTCTTATGATCTTGCTTCAACTAGATTACTTGGATGTAAGTAAAAGAGAGGGAGTAACTCCCCCGTATGATCAAAAAGATGTCCGCGAAGTTGTTACGCATGCTATTCCAGTGAGATATGGCGTTGTGACAGATGTAACTCCCGATATGAAGTTAACTCTACACAATGCAGGGCACATTCTGGGTTCATCAATTCTGCACTTACACGTAGGCGAAGGACTTCATAACGTGGTGTATACGGGGGACTTTAAGTTCATGCATACAACGCTTTTTGAGGCCGCCACGGTGTCTTTTCCAAGAGTTGAGACCTTGATTACGGAAAGCACCTACGGAGCACAAAATGATATAATGCCAACGAAAGCTGAGGTGGAACTTAAGCTAACGACTATAGTTAATGAAACTTTGAATAAGGGCGGAAAGGTTTTAATTCCTGTCTTGGCTGTGGGCAGGGCTCAAGAGGTTATGTTAGTTCTAAGCGACTGTATGCGGAAAGGGTTGATTCAAGAAGTCCCGATATTTCTTGAAGGAATGATAAATGAAGTCACAGCAATCCATACAGCTTATCCTGAATATCTCTCAAAGGAACTGCAGAACAAGATATTACACGAGGATATCAATCCCTTTCAATTTGATTATTTTATGCCAATAAAACATCCGGAAACTCGTCGCGATGTCATTGAAGGCAAACCTTGTATAATACTGGCTACTTCGGGTATGCTTGAGGGAGGCCCAGTTTTAGATTATCTTAAGCACTTAGCTACAGATGAAAAAAACACTATGATAATTGTAAGCTACCAGTTTGAAGGAACTTTGGGTCGGCGATTGCAGTCGGGGATCAGGGATATCTCACTTACGAACTCAAATGGCAAGATGGAGGCATTTAACGTGAAGATGAGAATTGAGTTTATAGAGGGATTCTCAGGTCATTCTGACAGAAACCAGCTATTGGCATTTATTAGACGGATGTCTCCTAAACCCAACAAAGTTTTTGTATGCCACGGTGAGAAAAGTAAGTGTCTAAACTTGGCTTCGTTAATTAGAAGAGTGTATAAGGTGAAAGCTGAAAGTCCAGCTATTTTAGAAACTGTAAGGCTATGCTGATTTGGAATTTTAAGAAAACTGAGTATTCTTGCTAATTATGCTTTCACGTATTCAGAAGTTTCAGCTGGTTTTTTTCGCCAGATTTTAACTGGAGAAGGAGTTACAACAATCCTTTCTTCTCCCAGTCTAGCTATATCCCCGCCAATAGTTTCGACGTGTGCTTTTAAATCGTCGATAGCATTCTTAACCTCGTCAACGCTTTTGATAGCTAGTGGAGTAATTTTTACGATGAGAACATTCCCTGAAGAAAGTTCATCTTTAATTTTTACGATGTCTGAACGGTTACTCAGGGAAAGAGCCTTTACATAGGT
>JBDRNN010000269.1:0-6156 GCA_043811145.1 Candidatus Bathyarchaeota archaeon | reverse complement strand
TCCCCTAAAGAAGTTGTTAAAGCTGCAAAGCATCTTGGTTGCAGAAGCATATCCTACACATATACCGAGCCTACAATTTTTTTCGAATACGCATACGAAACCGCAAAGCTTGCACACGAAGAGGGAATAAAAAACGTCTTTGTAACAAACGGTTACATTACCAAGGAAGCTCTGGAAACTGTTGCGCCATACCTAGATGCTGCAAATATAGACTTGAAAGGTCTTTCTGAAGAACTTTACCTCAAGAATTGTGGCGGTCACCTGAATCCGGTATTGGATGCTATCCGGCTCTACAAAGCGTTAGGTGTCTGGGTTGAAGTAACTACTCTGATCATTCCAACATTGAATGACAAGGCTAGCAATTTCAGAAAAATACCCGGATTCATCAAAACGGTAGGTGTGGATATTCCCTGGCACATCTCAAGGTTCTATCCAACTTACAAGCTAGTACACCTTAATCAAACACCAATTGCTACCCTTCATGAAGCTAGAAAAATCGGACTAGAAGTGGGCCTAAGATACGTTTATGAAGGTAATGTTCCAGGCAACGAGGGAGAAAACACCTATTGCTATAACTGTGGACGCAAGCTAATTCAACGTTATGCGTACCTAATTCACGAGCATAACATCAAAGATTCAATGTGCCCTTATTGTGGCGTAAAAATAGATGGCTTAGGAATATGATCCAGTCATCCAGTACATCTCACACGTATGGTTAGTTAACTGTCTCGTTTCTTCTTGAAAAAGAGCCAGTTCTTGCTGTCCTGTTTGAGCTGTATGAGGCAGTATGCCCCCCTAATTTTAGAACCATGAATGTACACTATGATCTTCCTCGGTTCCATCGCCAGAACGTCGTATGTACCTCTGTCCCAGGTCTCCACTTTACCAGCTCCGTACTGTCTAGGTGGGATTGTGCCCTCAAATTTGGAATAATCTAATGGATGATCCTCCACCTGAACTGCCAAACGTTTAACCTCTGGCTCGAAAGGTGGTTCTTTCGGAATTGCCCAACTTTTTAGTACCCCGCTCATCTCCAAGCGTAGGTCATAGTGCAGGTGACTAGCATCGTGTTTTTGGATAACATAGATGAGTTTATCGTCTTTGCGAAGTTTTTCCCCACCTTTGGGTTCATTGGTCTTGTTAAAGTTCCTTCGTCTATGGTACTCCTCTAAAGACAACAGCTACCTTCTCCATTGAGCTGAAGTAAATTCACACAGATTAAGTTGCCAGCAGGTTTGCGAGTTCTATTCTACTGAACAAACTAACTTTTACCTCTTCCCCATCGTGGATTCTTTTTCCTGCGGGGATTATTATAAAACCGTTTGCCTCCACTAATGAGCTAATTGGGTGAGGCCCTCTAAAGACGGGTTTCGCAACGAACTGTCCTTCCGCCTCCTTAACGTTAACTGTCAAGAAGAAATATTTTCCGGGTGGTGCACCTCTATCTCCAGACAGCTTAGCTTTAACCGTTGGAAGTAACGTTCCGGTACTTATCCCGCTAAGTGTTGAGAGTAAAGGCATGGCAAAACAATAAAATGTGCCTATGAGTGGAACATATCTCGCAGGTAAGCAGACTATTGGCTTTCCTTTAATAGTGCCGAAAGTTGTAAGCCAAGGTGGCAGTATAGCAACGCCACGCATTATAAGTTGACCAACAGATTCCAATGCTTGGGGGACTAGGTCTTCCTCTCCTACTGATAAGCCTCCAATGGTGATTATAATGTCTACTTTTTGGGATGCTGAAAGAAACTTTTCCTTGAGCGCTTCAACATCGTCTGGCACAGTTTCAGATATTGGAATGCTTCCGACATCGTAGAGAAGTTTTGATATGAGCATAGCCATACCACTTTCGTCCTCAATTATACTCTTCTCGGTCATCTTGACCATATCTCCTCCAACTGAAAGGACCATAACTCTAGGTTTCTTTATCACCCCAACTTCAGGTCTCTTGAGGTCGGAGAGAAGTGCCAGATCTTGCGGTCTCATGACATGTCCTTTTTTAAGGAGTAAACTTCCCTTCTTAATATCTGCCCCAGCGGGGAGAATGGCCATTCCTTCTCTGGTAGGATTCTTAACTGTTAGGATATCCTCTTGTACTTTTATAGCCTCGATGGGAACAATCGCAGTTGCACCACTTGGCATAACAGCATAGTGTGTAATCTTAGCGGTTTGGCCTGCAGATATTTCTATGGTCGTGGCTTCTCCTGCGTAAATTTTTCCAACAACTTTCAATGTTGCTGGTTTTTCTGGAGATGCATTCTGTACATCTTCAGCGCGTATTGCATATCCATCCATGAATGCCAAATTTGCATCGGGAACGTTTCTCTCTGCAACAATATCCTCTGCCAGGATTCTTCCTATGGCTTCTCTAGTGGGAATAGTCTCGTAATCTAAAGGTTTAGATTTCATTCTATCCAGTTTACTGATAGCTTCTTCGAAAGGAGTTAAATTCCAACCTGCGGCTTCTTCCATTTTACATACGCCTATTCTTTCATTATCAATATATCCTCTCTCATCATTTATTTATTCATAGTTTATGGAATTTGAACTAGGCGAGTTGGGTGATCATAAATTGTTTAATGGTTTTGAAAAAGTAGTCTCATCCGCGTATCCTTTCACAGGAAAGCTGATCAAATTGGAAGTAGATGATGTGGTCTTACCTAATGGTAGGAAGACCCAGAGAGAAATGGTACTTCATAGAGGAGCCGTTGCTATAATTGCTGTTAAGGATGGTAAAGTTCTAATGGAAAGACAATACAGGCATTCTGTGAAAAAACTACTATGGGAAATACCTGCGGGGACGTTGGAAGCGGGAGAAAATCTGGAAGAGTGCGTCAAGAGAGAACTTAGAGAAGAGACAGGATATGTGGCAGAATCTATAGAGGCGCTGGTCCATTTCTATGTTGCTCCAGGCTATAGTACCGAAGTAATACACATTTTCTTAGCCAAAGGATTACGGAAGGAGAAATCTTCCCTCGAAGAAGACGAATTACTTGAGGTATGCTTCATGCATGTTGATGATGCACTTGGCATGTTAGGAAACAATGAGATAGAGGATGCGAAGACTATAATCGGTCTGTTACTTGCCAAGAACAAAGGACTATTAACATGTAATCGAAGTTGAGTTTTTAATAGAGAAAAAATCAATTAGCCAATAATGTAAAGCAATCAGAATAGCAGTATCGTTTGGTGCACCCATTTGTAGATGAAATAAAATACTTACGCTCTTTTCTTGCACAATTATTTGTGCTATTTTAGATCTGTAAGATCAACGGTTAATAAAAATAGCTGTGAGATATTTTGGTATGTTGCAATTAAAGAGTATCTTTTCTACTTTGTGAATTTGGCCAGTTTACATCCGCATACCGGGCATACTGCTTTTAATATCGACCGTCCGCTTTTTGTTTTCTCTTTCTTTGTTTGATTGTCTGGAACTGATACTTTCTTTTTGCATTTAAGACAAAATATTTCCAAGTAATAGCGCCTCATTTGTGTTATTACTTTTTTCTACTTAAGCTTATGGTAAATATCTTTCATATACTGTCTTCGATTAAATTTTTGCTTTGATGAGTTCATAGTATATTTTGAACCGTTTTCTTTCATCGGTAGAGGCTTTGATTTGAGCTGATTTAACATCCGCCTTAATCGGCGTCGGTGGAACTATGCTTGTTATGAGTGATCCGTCGAAGCTGAGAATAAACACAGGTACATTGTTTTTTGACAACCAGTGGAAGGCATACATCGTAACCAAAGAGGAAAAACGAATACTAACAGGCTATTTGAAAAACGGGGATAGAACTGTAGGCATGCGGGTTCTTTTGCATCGCACAAAAGCTTTTTTGCCTAAGCTTAGAGAAAACCTTAAACTTCTAGAAGCTGTAAATAAAAAAAGGGAAAAATGATTTTTTCTAAACACTTTGTTTTGAGAGACACACCTTTAGGATGAATCCTGAATGACCCAAAACGGTTGGGTTGATGAAGAATTATTTAAAAAGTTTCGTGAGTGCATGCCGATTGCTTCTGTGGATATTTTAGTAATACATGCAGGCAAACTATTGATCATGTTAAGGAACAATGAACTTGCGAAAGGTTTATGGTGGACACCCGGTGGTAGAGTCATGCTCAGTGAAACTTTAGAGCAGACGGTACTTCGAAAACTCAAAGATGAAACTGGATTAGAGGCTACAAAGATTGAACAGAAGGGTGTAATGAGTCACTTCTGGCCTCAAGTCCACTACGTTACAACCTTTTTCCGTGTAGATATTGCGAATAACCAAGTAAAGCTAAACAGTGAGCATAAAGATTACAAATGGATTTCAGAAATAAACGATAACCTTCACCCTTACGTTAAACATATGATAAAAAAAGCTAACATTTTCACTTAATTATCCTATGTGTGCGCACCAAGGTACCCACACACACAAACTGGTGGAATAGTATCTTTTGAGCTTAAACTATTTAACAGATATACTTATAAGCTAGTAAGTATATAATATACTATATGGGTAAGCAAAGGTGAATGGAAAATGATAACAAAAACAAAAGTAAACTGCATCAGACGCTTTGCTTATTGGAAAAATGTCTGACACGGACGAATCGTGCATACAGCGTGTACAAAAATTAGTAGGTTGGTAATCGAGATGGGCCGAATATATGTTGATATCCCCCCTGAGCTGGAAAAGAAGCTCAGATTCAAAACCGTTGAGAGATTTAGCGGAAAAAAAGGTGACCTCTCCCGGGCGGTCGAAGAAGCCGTAAAAACATGGGTTGCCCAATAAAAATAGGCGAGTGAAAGATATATTGAAAGATAGTGAAGTGAAAAAACGATGATGGAACAATGTAATCAATGCCAAGCCAGCTCCCGTCTTGGTGACAGCACCATTCTTTGGCTCTGCCATGTTTGCGGCAAGTATGCAGCGATTAAAAGTTTCGCATGAGATAATTGATACCTACCGAGCTATATTTCAAAAAACATTCTACATTAACACTTGCCGTGAAACATTTCTCACGAGATTACAAATTAATCGGTAAAAGGGGGGAAACAATAAAAAGTTAAACTTTAACCTTCCAGAGAACGGGCTATTAAAAAATGTGCGTGCGAACCAAGATACCTACATAGGGTAACGTACACTGTTTTTGGAAAATTTAGCTAGTTATGAAACGCACGCTGGTTAACTGTTCAGAGACGTCCCACAGTTGACGGGCATCAGCCTCATTATGCGAGGCATTGTTCGATTTTATGGTTATGGGATACCCCCTCTGCTCCATAAACCCGCTTGGGCCGAAATACTGTCCCCCTGTTACGTTAGGGTTCACCGCCGCACGAATGCCTGGCAAAGCGCCCATTGCCGCACTTTGTGCCCTTAGTAAAGTAAATAGAATTTTGGATACAATTTTATTCAGGTATCTTCCAAGATTTGTATTTGCGAGACCTGGATGGGCTGCAACAGAAATATAGTTCATTCCAGCACGTTCAAAGCGTCTCTGCAATTCATAAGTGAATAAGAGGTTTGCCAGTTTTGAACGTCCATATGCTCTCATTGGCGAATACCCTCCCTTTTCATACATTAGGTTATTGAAATCCATCTTTCCGTATCTATGAGCTGAACTGCTAATATTAACTACTCTTGATTTAGTTGTTTTTTTCAAAACATCTAACAACAAACCAGTTAATGCAAAATGGCCTAAATAATTTATACCTAATTGCATTTCAAATCCATCTTTTGTTTTTGAGTATGGAGTCATCATCACTCCTGCATTATTTAGTAAAACGTCCAATCTTTTGTATTGTTCTTTGTAGCTTGTAATAAATTCATGAATTGATTTCAAATCAGCTAGATCTAATGTCATTACTTTAATTTTTGAATTTGGTTGATCTGAGAGGATTATTTTTTTGGCAGCGTCTCCTCTTTCTTTACTTTTAGATGCAAGAATGACTTCTGCACCTTTAGCTGCAAAGGCCTTTACAGATTCAAAACCTAATCCGCTATTTCCTCCGGTTACAATTATTTTTTTCCAAGTCAAATCGGGAATATCGTGAACAGTCCATTTAGTTTTCATTTTATTATCCTTTCATAATCAATCAAGTGTTGTTTATATTCAAACATATTTCATGCTACTTGTCATGATGTTAGGCAAGAGTAAGTGTATGTGCAT
>JBDRNN010000268.1:0-2261 GCA_043811145.1 Candidatus Bathyarchaeota archaeon | reverse complement strand
ATCAACATCACCTGTTAATGCCATCTGAACTAACTGAAAAAATAAGGCCATCAATCTTTTACCTTCAGACTGAGATTTAAAAGCATCTGCCATTGAATTAATCGTCAGATCATTCTGTAACAGCATTGCCATAGGATCTGATGGATAAGTGCCTCCACCTGCAAAGAACTTACTGCTCATGCCCGATGTTCCTCCGTAGCCATAAGCGCTACCCTGTGAAGTTGAAACCTCCATTCCAACATTGTAGCTCGGAGCTCCCATTGCTTTCATGGCACCCAACATGGCTTTACTCTCGTCACCACCCTTTGGGGCTTTACCATCTTTCTTCGCAATCTCTGCTTCAATCTTTTTTAAATATGCCTTATCTTCTTCGTGTAGTTTTTTTGTTGCTGCTGCTGTTTTAGCCATCTCAGCTTTCAGTTCGTCCATTTTCGCCTTCGTAATTTCAGTTTTTCCACCATTAAAGGCTACTAATTTTTTTTTCAGCTCCTCGTTGGTCACTTTTAATAAATCAAAGGTTTCTGCTCCCCCATTTTTTTCTAAAAATTCTGTTAAATCTTTAAAATTATCTGACGGTTTTTCCATGCCTTTCATTTCAGCTTCCACCTTTGCCGCAAGATCACGCAGATTTTCTAAGGACATCTTACTCAGATTATCTGCACCTTGAATGGTAAAATCATAACCCAAACTTTTCATCCATTGTTCAAAAGTTGTTTCGGATGTACTGATGGCCCAGCTTTTCCCGTTTAGAACAAAAGCACCCGTAGCTATAGTTTCATTTAGACCAAGGTTTTTTAGTTCATTATTGCTATGATCTGCTGTCCATCTGTGATCATCATATACGTTAGCTGTACCGACCTTAGTTGTGGCATCATCTATGTTTGCTAATCCTGCGAAATACATATTGTCCTCCTTAAATATAATAGGACTTCATTGTCTCTATTATTATTATCGGTTTTCAAAACCCTCAAAGTTTCGTATTTTTAAAACTTTTTTGGGCAACCCTTTAAGCAGGGAAAACCCCCGTGCACCATTATACTAAGCAAAGGATATGCCAGATTAATATAGCTTAAAGTTTAAAGTTTAAAGTTGAAAGTTTCAATGAAATCAATGACTTGCAAAACCAACCTAATTGCGGTGGCATGTATATTGATTTTTGGTACAACCCCCAATGGGGCCCCCACCCCCCAATTCCCCCTAACAAATCCCACAACTAAAACCACCTCCACCTCCGAGGTGTAAATGGTTATAGAATTGATGGTGGTTTGCGGGGAGGGTTAAACTGACGTTACTTTATCAATTTTTTATACAGATAACTTAACTTTATACTTCAGATTATCTAGATTATCGGGAGTGGAGGTTCCGATTATTTATGATAAAAAGAACTTTAAAAATAGAGGTTCTTTCGCATCAAACTTGCACAAAATGACACAACTACTTAAAACCATTGATAATATGAGAAATACCTATTTTCAATGAAATCTGATAGGTTCCTCATTGTATCGTTCAAGTTAATTAGGGTAAGTAGAAGCAATTTGTCTTCGGCGATTTCTTCAAGCGCCAGAAATCGCCTGTTTTTCGTCGTCGCAATTATCATAAGGCTCTAGATGTCTCCTCCTCGATACCGACAAATTGCTTCTACTTACCCTAATTAACTTGAACAATATGTATTCAGAAAAATGTTTTAAGAATAGTATAGATGCTTTTTTAGTAATGTTGTTGCAATTCTCCATAGTTGACCTAAAGGCGCATCAGCGAGCCTGTCGTATCACGAAGCTAAAAAAAGTATTGGCTTCGATGTCATCCTCGGGCTTGACCCGAGGATCCACACTTTGAAAAGCTGGATCCCCGATCCCTTCGACTTTGCTCAGGACAGGCTAGTCGGGGATGACATTGAAGCTAAACGTTTTTTTGGCGAATGGTAGCGAGCGAAGCGCGCCAGTCGGCGTAGGAAAATTGCAACAACATTACTGAAAGAACCTTATTTTTCACCGGTCTCATCAAACATGGGTTTGACGCGGGGGATTTCTTTTAAGTCTTTGGATTCTTCGGGCATTGGGGATTCAACTTCTGTTTTTTCACCAAACCTAATGACGGAAATTACCTCTCTGGAATGCCTATTGCCCATTAGGGTATAATTTTCGATCTGATTCACGATCAGTAGAAAAGCGAAAAAGAGCATTATTGTTCCAACATAACTTCTCAAGGTAAAGCTGAGCATCCACACATTTATTTGAGGTGCAATCCTGTTTGCTATACCC
>JBDRNN010000267.1:0-2068 GCA_043811145.1 Candidatus Bathyarchaeota archaeon | reverse complement strand
CTTTATATTGCCAGGAAATTCGTTGAAATACATAAAGGCAGAATCTGGGCAGAATCCGAAGGCAAAAGCAAGGGAAGCACATTTTACATTGAATTGCCGATAAAATAAAACAAAAAAACACAACTTTTATTATGAAAAATGAACCTCTTTACAAAACAAAGTATTCTGATATAAAATTTAATATCCCGCGAGACACAAAATATGTCAATAGAACCTTAACAACTAAAATTCAATTGAGAAAGGAGGAAAGATTATGCTTCTAGATAAACACTACAATCCAAAAAGTGTCGAACCGAAATGGCAGAAGTTCTGGGAAGAAAGAGATATTTATAAATTTGACCATAGAAAGGCCGGATCTGTCTTTTCAATAGACACGCCCCCTCCCTATGTTTCTGCAGCCCATCTTCACGTCGGCCATGCCATGTCGTATGTACAAGCCGAAATCATTGTCAGATATTGGAGAATGAAAGGCTACAACATCTTTTATCCTATGGGGTTTGACGACAATGGCTTGCCAACGGAAAGATATGTTGAAAAAAAGTATAGCATCGACAAAAGTAAAACATCTCGGTCTAAATTTATCAAGTTATGCCTAAAAGAAACCGAGCTTGGCAGACAAGTTTATGAAAAACTCTGGAGGAACTTAGCAATTGGTGTCGATTGGTCATTATCCTATAACACGATTGGGGCTTTAGCTCAAGAAACCGCCCAACGGTCTTTCATCGATCTCTACAAAAAAGGGCTGGTGTATAGGAAAAAGGCACCAAGTTTTTGGTGTACACAATGCGGGACAGCCTTGGCTCAGGCGGATCTAGAAGATTTAACAGAGGAGTCTTTTCTTTATGATATAGAATTTAAATTGGAAGATGAAACTCCTATAATTATATCTACAACTCGTCCTGAGTTTATTCCAGCTTGTGTTGCTCTGTATGCTAACCCAAGAGACAAACGGTATGACCACTTCATCAACAAAATTGCTCTGCTGCCTCTCTTTAATCAACCAGTACCGATTAAAACTAGCGAAGCAGTGGATATAGAGAAAGGAACTGGTTTAATAATGGTCTGCACCTGGGGCGATGTGGATGACATCGAGAAATGGAAAAAGGATAACCTTGAAACAAAATTATTGATTGATCAATTTGGTAAACTAACCAATTTGGCCGGGAAGTATCAGGGGCTATCTATTACGGAGGCTAGAAAAAAAATATTAGCCGACTTGAAAAAGAAAGGCCTTCTCAAAAACGAAAAGACAATTCAACATACGCTCAATGTTCATGAACGTTGCGGTACGCCAGCAGAGTTTTTCTCTTCACCTCAATGGTTCATCAAGCTAATTGACTTTAAGAATCATTTTTTAAAACGAGGGAATGAACTTAAATGGTATCCACAGTTTATGAAAAGACGCTATGAAGATTGGATTCTAGGCCTAAGGTGGGATTGGGGTATTTCACGGAGCCGTTACTATGGTGTTCCATTTCCTGTTTGGTACTGTGAAAATTGCGGAGAAGTTGTCCTGTCAGAAGACAAAGAATTGCCTGTCGACCCACGAGAGAATCACCCGAAGAATAAATCTTGTTCCCGTTGCAACAAGAAAAAATTCGTTGGTGAATCAGACGTTATGGATACTTGGATGACTTCATCTTTAACGCCTCTAATTAACGCCAAATGGGGCGAAAAATATAACTTAATGGATAAAATCTATCCTATGAGTCTTCGGGTTCAGGGATTTGAGATTATCAGAACTTGGCTTTTCTACACAATCGTAAAATCTCATTTCCATACAAGCTCTCTACCGTGGAATGCTGTGATGATTTCAGGCTGGGGCCTTGATTCCAAAGGACGAAAGATGAGCAAAAGCAAAGGCAATTTCGTTACTTCTGAAGAAATGATCGAGAAATATTCTGCCGATGCATTACGATTCTGGTCCTGCGGAGCAAATCTGGGAATGAATCTAAGATTCACCGAGGATGATGTTAAAGCTGGCCAAAAACTCCTGACAAAGATTTGGAATGTCACCAGATTTATTTTGATGAACCTGACCGGCTACGAATACAGAAAAGAAGACACT
>JBDRNN010000266.1:0-4024 GCA_043811145.1 Candidatus Bathyarchaeota archaeon | reverse complement strand
CCAAAAACAACTGAGGCAATACGAGAAAAACCGGAAGTAGAAACCAGTATAGAAAAAACCCCGTCTACAAAATCGAAACGCATATAAGAGTTACTGTCACTTTTATATATATCTATATAATTTATTAGGCATAAATATATTAAGCCGTTTCACTATATATTATATGGAGGGGGGTGGAAGGCTACTCAGCAGACCTAATAAGTCCTCTGACAACAAGTAACCAAGCCTTTCAAAAAAATAACGCGGGGGTCAAACATCCAACATTTTTTTTGTTTACTTGCCGGATAAATCCCCCGCATTTTTTATCCCACCAAAACACAGAATTTAAATAAAAGCCAAGCTTCACAAAGAAAAAGGGGGTGTGAGAATCAGAAAACTACTAAAAACATCTATCATACTTATTGCTGTCTTATGTATCTCTTTTCAGGTATCACTTGCCGCTCCTAATTCCGCTTTGGCCGTCTTGGATTACGAAATCTTAAGCAAGACTACCTATACACCACCTACCTTCTATCCGATAGACGACATTAAATATATTGATGAACAAGCAAACAGGATAGTTAATGTTCAGCTTATAGTATTTAATGATTCGGAGCTGGATAATTGGATTACAGCAAAAACAAACACTGCGAGAAATGCAATCTCCATTGATGAAGATGTTATTTTTGTGTCATCAGACAATAAATATGTGTTTTGGAGAAGTGGACAAACATACGTCAAGGTTACAGAAAAATATCCTCACTCAACCAAAGATGCTCCCTTCGACTTTCTTACCTCTACGGGAACTATGAATATTGACACGCAATTAATATCTGAATACTTGACCCAATATCCCAGCGATTGTACCGAGAATAATTGCCTTATAGGGCTAATTCTCGATAAAGAAGATTTTAGTTTCAAAGGTGTCCGCGAACTCGAACACAAAGTCAGAGACTACACCCAAGCATTCCTATCATGCCCAAATAGAAATCCAAGCAAAGCCGATATTAAAGCTTCACTTCAGGAAGGACTAGCTTCTCCAGACAGATTCAATGATGCCGAGATATCCGCAATGATTTCAGAGTGTCAAGGAGATGATTTTGAAGCTTTCACAGTCCCATTAAATGATAAATCTGGTTTTATTAAGGAATGTGAATCAAAACTCAAGTCAAGACTATCCGAGCAAAACATAACAGATTACAGGGAAGATTATGTTTTAAGGGAATGTGTTATTCAGGAAGATTTCACAGAAAGATACTCAGAAGATATCAAGGATGCTGATAACTCAGAATTCTTTAATGATTTACTAGATAGTAGAATGCGTTCCGCAGCTAATGAAATCAAAGCAAAGTATGCTGGTCACGAGGCAACAGAAGAAGATGATGAGGAAGCATATCTTCAAAAGGTTGAGCAGCAAAGGTTAGAAGATGATCCGAGCACGTTCAATGAAAGCGCAGATTATACTATAGACACATTTCCTGAATATACCTCAGAAACTACAGAAAATTTCCTGCAACGTTTCTTAAACTTTTTCAAGAGAGTATTTAACATTTTTGAATGGCAAGACATGAAGGAAGAAAAAAGGATAAAACCTTAAATCCCAACAAAATGTCTATAAGCAAAAAAAGAGGTATTTATTTTGTATGTCTTTGTTTTTTAGTTCTCACTTTGAAAGTTGCTTCTGCCACTCCATACATTAGTATGCTTGATGACTGGGAGACCGACGAAGGAAGCGACTCAGACGAGGTCATCTTTGTAGATTATGAAATACTTCCCGACGTTGTCGGAATTACTGACCCGGACGCTGATTTCATCTGCTATGACTGGGATGACGACTCAAATTACGACAATTGCTACTATGATTCTAATGGTTGCGGTGGGGGCGGTTGCGATGAAGACTCATGTGATTACTATTCCATACCTTCCAACATGAATGACTCTTGGAAAGCTGGCTGCAACATCGACGGCGGTTCCGGAGCTTGTCGCATTGGAGAAGATGTTCCTTCCAGAATATGCTCCTCATGTGATGGAATAGACACATCAACAGAACAACGAACGTACATAGATGCAGCAATCTATTATGATTGTGATAACTCTGAAACCAACAGGCATGTTGATTCATTAGCAAACGACGACTTCTTTGCTGTATACCCCAAGAAATATGATTGCGATTCTGACGCAGGAGAAAACTCAGATGATAAATCAGGAACCGCTTTCTATGATTTCGAAGGGGACTACTCACCTTCTGGCGCTTCATGGGTTAATATTAAATCTGATGCTTCATGTCCATTTAATAGATTATGTGACCCTGATTACTCGCACACATACCATGATGATACAGAATACACTTCTGCAACGGCATCTATGGACCACCCCTGCACCCTTGATGATGGTACATCCTCTTCTTTCTCTTGTGACTCAGATGACGATTGTTACTCGGATAATTGTGGGCAAGTAGATGAGTGGCTTATTTCATGCTTCTATGACAGGTCTGACGATTGGAACCGAACACTATTTAATAAAGCTGATAGTTGTGGCGGGCAAGGATATCTAATCGATACATCCAGTGAAATTAAGTATTGCAGTACTTATTTAGGCAATGATTACGTATGTGATACAGACTTAGACGGAACATTCCCAAACAGTTACGACCTCAATGACTTTTGCAAGAAAGACATCGGAAAACCCTGCTCTCAAAATTCAGATTGCTGGAACGATAACGGCGGATATGACTGCATTGGGGGCTACTGTGCTGATTGCGGTGATTCATACTGCTCAAATCCCGGAGAAACACCATCAAATTGTGCTAGTGATTGTTGTTCGGCAGATTGCACAGATATCTACGGTGAAGGCCAAGGCTCAGGAACATGCTTTAGCGCTTGCGATAATTACAATGGATGCGATTTTAACAGCACCGCCGCCAAAACGGCATGTGCAGGACAAGACAAAGATTCCACCGTATGCGTAGATTCAAACACTTACGTATCATGCTGCGAAGGAACACCTGTAGATTGCCAACAAGACTATGTATGCAGCAACGGGCAATGTGTAGAAAGCCCAAGTGCAGACCTTAAAATTGTGGATATAGTTCCAATCCAGGTAGTTCCTGGTGTTGAAATGGTAAAAGATAAGAGTGGAATAGTTAAGGTTCTGGCTAGAAATATCGGGGGATATCCCGCCTATGGCACGGTAACTGTAATGTACGATGGCTCACCCCTCCCATCTGATGGTAACGCAACCCAACCAATGCCAGTAAATGTTACAAAAACATTCTACTTCAATTTCACACCAACAATTACTGGAAATAATAGACCAATAAATGCAACAATCGAGGTGGCTAGCTAAAAATGAAGGCTATATCAAAAATAAGTATTATGTTAATTGTTATGATTGTTGTTTTGCTAACTGCGTGTTCTGTAAAAGATAATAACTCTCAAGTAGATGTCCAACCAGAAGAATGCTCTGGATATTTGACACATGACCGACGATGCGTAGACGAATGCCCCGAAGGATTTGAATCTATCGCAAGTACAGCTTATGAGTCTATACCCGCTTGTGTCATTGAAGGATATTTCTCCGAAGAAAGATACATTCTAGAAACCAAATGCTCTCAAGATTCTGATTGCTTATGGGATGAATATGAAACTGGCTCCTGTTGTCCATACATTCCAAAGATAGTCAATGTAAAAACACATAATGATAATCTAAAGTGGCGACAAGAAAACTGCCGGGGAGATATGAACTTTTCAGAATGGAAGTGGAGATTATGTCCAAATAATCCATACAGAAATAATTATTTCAACCAATCATGGAAGCCAGAAACACCCTTTTGCTGGGAAGGTAAAAAATGCGTATTCCAAGAATAAAAAAAGAATGGGCAGCACTCGCTGTTTCCTTATTCACTCTATTTGCACTTATTCCATTTGTAACTGCTACTCTGGAAACGAGCTTTGAGAATAACAACATGGTGAAAAACATAAATGTTACTGAAACCAATACAATGACTCTTATTTATGTTCCAATTGATAAAGTAATTGATAATTTT
>JBDRNN010000265.1:0-13486 GCA_043811145.1 Candidatus Bathyarchaeota archaeon | reverse complement strand
TCCAGGAGGAGTGGGCTATGATATAAATTGCGGAGTTAGACTTCTTAAAACAAATCTATCCGCTGAGGATATTCATCCGATTTTACCTAACCTATTGGATGTTTTGTTCAACTACATACCCTCTGGCTTAGGTAGCAAAGGGAAGATAAGGGTAACTCCCACCGATCTAAATAAAGTAGTTTCTGAAGGCGTTGATTGGGCGATTAAACAAGGCTATGGCTGGTCAGAAGATGCACTCTATTGTGAAGAGAACGGGTGCATGAGGGGAGCGGATCCATCTAAAGTTTCTCCAACAGCGAAAAGTAGAGGTTGCCCCCAAATTGGAAGTCTAGGTAGCGGAAATCATTTTATTGAAATAGAAAAAGTTGACAAAATATATGATGAGGCGATTGCTAAG
The DNA here is from genome assembly GCA_043811145.1 of Candidatus Bathyarchaeota archaeon. Taxonomy (GTDB): domain Archaea; phylum Thermoproteota; class Bathyarchaeia; order Hecatellales; family Hecatellaceae; genus JBDRNN01. The sequence goes on along the minus strand of JBDRNN010000265.1, from coordinate 13,089 downwards.
CGTCTAGGAATCGAGCGAGTTGGGCAGGTCAATGTATTGATTCATACTGGCAGTAGAGGTTTCGGGCATCAAGTTTGCAGTGATTACCTAAGAGTCATGGAAAGGGCAATTCACAAGTATAACATAAAGCTTCCTGATCGTGAATTGGCATGTGCTCCGGCAAAAAGTTCTGAAGTTGAGGATTACCTTTCAGCTATGGCAGCAGCTTGTAACTTCGCTTGGGTGAACAGACAACTGATATCTCATTGGACTAGAGAAGCTTTTGAGAAGGTTATTGGGCGTTCAGCAGAAGAGCTTGGAATGGAAATAATGTATGATGTAGCGCATAACATTGTTAAAATAGAAGAGCATCAGATAAACGGCAGCAAAAGAAAAGTTTTTGTTCACAGGAAAGGCGCCACAAGAGCCTTTCCACCTGGAAGTCCTGACATACCGCGTAACTACCGAGAGATTGGGCAGCCAGTTTTATTGCCGGGAAGTATGGGTACCGGAACCTGGGTTTTAATCGGAACGCCTCAAGCTATGGAGTTAAGTTTTGGTTCTACTGCTCATGGAGCTGGGCGCGCCTTAAGTCGAACTGCAGCTAAGAGAAAGTTTTGGGGTACTGATGTTAAAAAAACTCTGGAGAATCAAGGAATATTAGTTAGAGCTGCTAACATAGCGGTGGTAAGTGAAGAAGCTCCAGAGGCTTATAAAGACGTGGATAGAGTTGCGGAGGTAAGTCATCAGTTAGGGATAGCAAAAAAAGTTTGTAAACTAGTTCCATTGGGCGTAACCAAAGGATAAAATTTTTTTCCTTATGTCTATTTCAAGTTAGCTTCAGGTATTTCCTATGCAGCATAACTTGTATTAAGGAGCATTAAAATGCAAATCTTATTTATCGGGACTGCAGGCTCCGGAAAGTCAAGCTTAACAGCTACATTTGGCAAGTGGATAAATCAAAACATGAGAGCAAGCGTAGGGTATGTAAATCTAGACCCAGGATGTATCTTCACACCTTTTAAACCCGATTATGATATACGTGATTTTTTCACCGTTAAGCAGATCATGAGTAAAGAAAAACTTGGCCCTAATGGAGCGATGGTGAGATCCGCTGAATTAATGGAAGAAAATGTCCAAGAAATCGCTGATAAAATCCAGCAGATCCAAGCTGACTTCATATTAATTGATACGCCCGGGCAGATGGAGATCTTCGTCTTAAGAAAAGCGGGTCCTAAGATTGCTAGTGGAATAAAGAAATACGGTCGACCTATCGCAATCTCTGTTCTTGATCCCTATCTTGGAGATACAGCAACAGGGCTTTCAGTAGCAGCTTCTCTTTCTGTGATTGCGCAGCTAAGATTAGATATTCCAGCTGTAACTATCCTTAACAAAATCGATACTGTCGATAAGAAGAAAATGAGTGGACTCTTATCTGACTTTGAACTACTACGCAGCTCAGTTATTAGCGAGAGAGAAGGAGCCATGTCCGACCTGGCTTTACATTTTTCCGATATACTAAAGGATTTGTCAAAGGTTTCAGGCACTGTTATGGTTTCTGCGAAAACAGGTTATGGCATGGAACGGCTCTATGATCTTTGCCATGAAGTTTTTTGTGCCTGCGGAGAAACATAAATCCACAGTCGTTTCTTTATGGATTTAGAGAAGGTCTTTACCGACTGTAACTATATAGCTCAGATACGTTTCTGTAAACAAATAAAAGTTAGAGATTTAGAGCTTTAAGTCTCCTCGAATTTCGGTTCTAGGCATTGCCACAAATGTTTCTTGAGACGCGACGATTCCAGCCCTGAATAGTATCTTTAATATTTCATGTTCTCGAGGGGCCTCAAAAATCAAAATAGCATCATACCAACCAAGTGTATAGTGTGTTGCATGTATCTTAACGCCTTCTGGCGGCGAAGCCAAAAATCTATCAGTCATCTCTGCCGCTTCCTTGGCTTTTCCAGGTACTATTTTAAAACATGTAATAAAAAGCAATTTAGACTTACCTCCACAAATAAGGTCTCCCTGGCACAGACTAACAAGTATTTGTAGCGAATTTCTTAAGATGTTAAAATTTTAAAGATTAATATTGATAGTTTACCCGTTCTTCAAAAATTGCGTTTGAAATTGCACCAAATTCACTTGGTGTTAAGGTAAAGACTCTCCTTTCTAAAAAGGCCGAGGGCACTCGTTGAACAAAATCCTTAACGCCGTTTTCCCTCCATCCTTTCTTTGTGAATATCCTAAAAGCTTTTTTCAGTATTCTCTTTCTCTGAGTAAATAGTAATCTAACTGTATCGTCAAATATGTTCCAGTCAAGGATTTTCACTGGCATTTTTTTTCTAGGTTTTATTCTTAGGATCGCTGAGGAAACATCAGGGGAAGGGTAGAACGCCGTAGCTGGAACATCCTCCATAAACTCAAACTTTGCCCTAACATAAGCCATAACTGTTAATCTGCCATAGTCTTTCGTTCCAGCTTGTGCAACCAACCTCTTGGCAAAATCTTTTTGCAGAGTCAGAACGCCAAGATCAAATTTTTCACTTAAAATCTTAAAGACAATCTGGGAAATCTTCGAATAAGGAGGGTTCGAGACAACCTTATTGTAGCCATTTATTTTCACTTTAAGGAAATCGCCTTGAACGATTTTTATCTTTTTATTGGAGCCAAGTTCTCTGTTTAAAATTTTGACGAGGTTTCGGTCTAGCTCTATTGCAATTACCTCGGTTGCGTTCTTAGCTAAAATTTTAGTCAGAAACCCTAAGCCTGCGCCTATCTCCATGACCTTGTCTGTTTCCTTCAAGTCGGCATAATCTGCCATTCTTTGTAATATTTGTTCATCAACCATGAAATTTTGGCTAAAACTTTTACGGGGATATAAATTATGCTCCCTTAAGCATCGCTTAACAAGCTCTGAAAGATGCATTGGTTTTCATCAGAACTGTCGTGCGAAAACCCTGTATTTCTGGTAGCCTTCCAGTTCATCTAAAATTCTTCCAACAACCGCTTTTAACGGGTCTGGTGCTGTGGTTCTTTTCTGCAGATCATCAAAGCTTTCGAAAGGCTTCTTATTACGTTCGTTAACAATTTGCCACATATGCTTCTTTCCAATTCCTGGGAGCAACTCAAAGGAATGCATTCTCTGGGTAATTGCCTGAGCTTTATTGAAGAAATCCACAAATTTGGTCTCATTTTTCTTAACTATGGCCTTTACAACAATGGAGAGTTCACTTTTTGAGTCAGAGGTCAATTCATTGAATGAAATCCTTCCCACTATATGAGTAACCTTATCTCTCTTATCTTTGCCAATGTAGAGTCTTTCATATGGATTTGCTGTAATGCTTGGTTTTAAGGCAGCTTCAATGAGTGTGAAAAATTCTTCTCCCAGCAACTGAACTATGGGTTCAGCAACGTATCTCTTTCCCGACCATGCCTTTCCGACAGGAAGAAAATCCAACACGTAGCCATAGTCTTCGTAATGTCTTGTATCTCTTTCCACGGGACTCCCCCCCAGCTCAGGTTAAAATCTAAAATTAATAATGATATTTTTTTGGAACTATGTTAATCTGCCTAATATATTAAAGCTCAGTATAAAACAAGAACTTATAATTAGCGGTAGTTATTTTCTACACTGGTCAAGGAGTTTTACCGCTTCTTGAAGAACTGAAGTCTCCAGCATCTTATGTTTCGGTAGAAACGTACGCATCTCAGCAACCGACTCTGGCATACAGTTAACTATCCATACTGCCTCTCTATCCTCTATTTTAAGCTGATTTCTAAGTTTTTTAACCAAATCTTCCACATCTTCTGAATGAACCTTTGAAAAAGCAGTTGTGTAGTCTAGGGTTCTTCTCTGGAACTGATTTAATTCGTGAGAGATATCCTCCAGCAACTTCTTGGCTGAAGGCGTTGCTGTAATTTTCCTTTCAATTATTCTTTTTGACATTCTATAACCCACATTCTTCATTCAGTGTTTATTTGAAACGGTCTAATATGGTCGGGTAAAGCTATAATTTGTTTTGCTTTATTGCCATCCTTAACATTGACCACATAAGCTCTTCCTCTATTCTCAAGAATGATTCCGTGTCTTCCATGATAGCGTCTATGGGGTTGACCTTTCATTTCGCTTGGCTCAATTATTATGTGGACTTTATCGCCAGCTTTGTAATCTCTGAGCAAAGGGCCTAAAGGTCTAATACCTCTTTCTCGAGGTTTTTTCCTTAAAAGCCTCCTTGTCCTTGATCTATAACCCTGAGACCTCTTCAACTTGAATTCTCCCTCTGTATCCCTAAAACGTTCATTTCGATGCATTTAACGTTTTTCAGTAAAATTTTGGCCACACTAGGATCGGTCCTTCCATTATCGCCGCTAATGAGTTCCTTCAAATGTAATCCCCCTTGACATCTAATTGTCATCTCAATTTTTTTCGGTGTCATCTTCCTTATCTTTGTTTCGTATATGTATCTTTCTTGCACTCTGTTTACTCGTCTATGTATGGCTCTTTTGGTTGTTTCTTGTTTGACCTGGCAAGCACTCAAAGTCTTCTGAAGGTTGGCTATATCTTTCTCGGTGATACCTTCTCCAACCTCAATTATCACTTGGTAAATCTTTTCAGCCGACTCTGCCATTTTAATTTTCTTTATATGATCTCCTGCAGCGAAATGAAGATCCTCCACTTCAACTTTCTTGCTTGTATTAACCTGTTTCTTTATAGTCGCAAGGTTTATGTTTCGTTTTCTTGGTTTTTTCACTTCAATGATGAATGGTTTACCGTTGCCCAAAACTTTAGCATCGATATCCTCTGTGTCACCAGCGTGAAATGTTGTATCCTCCCCCCCTGTGAGCTTTAAAATTGGAGTAGCAACTATCTCTTGCACCGAATCTGAATATCTCTTTCCTGTTCCTCCGCAAACTTGGCATCCTTTTCCTCCACAATTTCGGCAAAGCCATTTAGACTGCGAAATTCCTGCCACAAACTTTCTATAGTGTCCTGAGATTAAAAGAGGAGCTATCTGTAGTGTGATTTCCTCATCGTAGGGACTGATTTTGATTGTTAGATCTGGTTTTCTGTAATCTGCGGGTTTTAGAGTTTTGTTTGCAATTATTTTCCCCATCTCTCTGGTGAACTCGCTTCTTATCGTTTCTCCCCATTGTATCCTATATCTTGCTCTCAGAGAGTCTTCAGCCTCGATTATTGCCTCTGGAATTTTTGCACCCACTAAAAAACTGTTAAATTCATAGTCCCGAATTTTTCTCATAATCTTTGAAGCTATTTTTCTTAGTTGTTGAAGTTTACCCTTGCAAATTTCGCATGTCCTATTTTCTATCTTAACTTCCAGAGAGGCTTTTTTCAAAGTTTCTATTGCTACGTCTGAGAGGCTGTTTAATGCTATATCTTTTAGCAGTTTTTTGCCTCCCCTTTTATCTTCTACAATCATGCTATGGGCTTTTAGAATTAGAGCCATTTTTAAGGCGCTTCCTCTCTCTGCGTTGGAGGTTCCTGAGGCGAGGTTGGCAAATTGTCTACCTAAACAACTATCGCATAGGCAGCAATTTTCTAGAAGCTCCTTTGCGGTATCTAATATGTCCTCCATCAAATCATCCTTGAGCACTAAACTTTACCAATTTACGGTTGCATTTCCTTTAACATTCTTTTCTGAAGCATTCCGAACGTTTTTCCCCTGCCTCTTCTGAATGTCTTCATCATCTTTTTTGTCATTTCATAGTGTTGAATTAGCCCTTTAACTTCCTTCTCGTTTGTCCCCGATCCTCGTGCTATCCTTCTCATTCTTGAGGAGCTAAGTATCTTAGGGTTCTCTTGCTCTTCTTTGGTCATAGATTGCAGAATAGCCTTCCATCCAGTCATCTTATCCTCAGTCAATTGAATCTTGGATTCAGGGATCTCATAGCTTAAACCAGGAATCATCTTCATAATTTTCCCTAAAGGGCCCATTTTCTTCAGATTTTCTGTCTGCTCGTACATATCCATAAGGCTAAATTTGCCGCTTAAAATAGCTTCAGCTTTCTTCTCAGGTACAACAATCTCCGCTTCCTTAACCTTGTCAATCAGCCCCTTAATGTCTCCCATACCTAGAAGTCTACCGGCAAATCGAGGAGGGTCAAAAAGTTCAATGTCTTCCGTTTTTTCTCCAGTTCCAATAAAAGTCAGTGGAGCGCCAGTAGCTGCCACAGCCGATAATGCTCCTCCTCCTCGTGCAGACCCATCCAGTTTAGCCACGTAAATAGACCCTAGCTTTGTGTTTTCATTGAATGCTTTTGCCTGAACGGTTACCTGTTGCCCTATTGTTCCATCAACAACCAGTATAATTTGATTAGGTTGCACAGTTTCAGCCAAGTTTTTCATTTCCTCAATTAATCCTATCTCATCCTTATGTCGTCCAGCAGTATCCACAATTATAGCCTCATAGGTATCTTTCTTGAACAGTTCTACGCCATCTTTAGCAATCTTTAGAGGATCTTTGCCATCTTCAACGCCATACATTGGGATTCCAGCAACCATAGCTAACTGTTTAATTTGTGCATATGCCCCTGGTCTGTATGTGTCTACGCATACAATTGCAGACTTTATACCTCGTTTCTTCAGGAACTTAGCTATCTTCACTGATCCAGTTGTTTTTCCCGACCCTTGAATGCCGACCAACATAATGATGTTAGTTTTTCCACTTTCAACAGGAATCTTTGCTGGTTTCTCACCAAGAAACTTTGCTAATTCATTATAGACTACCTTAACAACATGTTCTCTTCGGGAAATACCTGGAGGAAGTTGTTCATGGAGTGATATGTGCTCTATTCTCTTTGATAAATCTAAAACCAGTTGAACATTTACATCTGCCTGAAGGAGGGCCCTCTGGAGGTCTCTAGTTAACTCCTTTACAGTAGCTTCGTCTACAACAGCAACTCTCAGAAGTTTCTTCAATGATTCCTGTAGGGTTGACCCTATCCTTTCTAACGACATCTATCCCTAGCTCACTAGTCTATTAAAGTATAAGCAACATATAAAAATGGGTTTTATAATATGAAATGATTTTATTTCTTGGAGGATTTTCCATGAATAACGCGAATATGATATCTTCTGCTGAAATAATGCACAATTTGAAAACAAAATTCATCGGGCGTAAGATTCACTTTCTTAAGGATGTCACTTCTACGAATGATGTTGCAAAAAGATTAGCTTTTGAAGGTGCTGAAGAAGGATCGGTTGTGATAGCGGGGTCTCAGCTAAATGGCAAGGGACGTGGGGGGCGAGAATGGTTTTCACCCTTAGGGGGAATTTGGTTATCAATAATTTTGAGACCTAAATCCGGCTTTTCCAATGCAGCTTTAATTACCTTGATGGCGGGAATTGCTGTGGCTAGAGTAATCAGTAGAATTACAAAATTGAAAGCTGCGTTGAAATGGCCGAATGACGTTATAATCAATGGGAAAAAGGTATGCGGAATATTGGCGGAGATGAGCGGACCCTTTGAAAATCGTTTTCTGGTACTTGGCATAGGAATTAACGCAAACATAGACTCTAACACTTTTCCTATTGAGTTAAAAGTTGTTGCGACAACTTTGAGGAGCGAGCTAAGATATGACGTGAATAAAGTTGAGCTCATACGTTTGGCTTTAGAGGAGTTGGAGGGTCTCTATCTTCAGCTCACACAGAATAGTCAAGGAGGTAAGGTAATCTTGACCGAGTGGAAAAAACTGACGAACACCATAGGGGCATATGTAACGTTTGTAACTGGTGATGAAATTTTTAAGGGCCAGGCGGTGGATGTAGATGAGGACGGTGCATTAATTCTTAAACTTGAAAATGGCTCTTTCAAAAAGTTTTACTCTGGAGACGTAAGCATAAACTACTAATGTGCTTGTGATTAACTAAAATTAACAAAACCGCCATTTATTTTTGAGATAAATTAATATCTAGATAAATCCATTTATGTTATAAAAAAAAAGAGCGAAGTTTTGATGAGGAAAAAGTTTAAAGTTTCCTTTGAAGGGAAAACCTATGATGTGGAAGTTGAGGAAATGGATAGTACGTTTTCACCTTCCATACCTACCTCAGTCAAGCCTAGTAAGGTAGCGCCTCCATCTCATAAACCAACCATTATTTCAGAAGTAAGGCCCTCTTATTCCCCTGTAGAAATCAAGCCTGTTGATTCGGGCGAACTTATTAAATCCCCGCTACCGGGCAAGATTCTCATGGTAAACTGTAAAATTGGTGATAGAGTTAAAAAAGATGATGTTTTGCTGGTGATAGATTCGATGAAGATGGAGAATGAAATTCGTGCTATAAGAGATGGAAGTATTAGCGATGTCAAAGTATCCGTTGGTGCGGGTGTTTCAAGTGGCGATGTACTTCTAGTAATTGACTGATAACGTTTCGTTTACAACAAGGTGATATAGTTTAGATGGATGAGTTGTCCGGTTTAATTATATCTGCATATGCAATGCTAAGTATAGTTATTTTCATTATCTATGTAATATGGATTAAGACTAGAAGCTCAAGAGAAAAGGAAGCTTTACCCACACCTACAAAAGCAGCTCCGGAAACGATGCCAAGTCCAGAAACACCGGTTACTAACAAGGTAACAACAATTGTAGCTGCAATAGCAGCATACCTTAGCAGGACGTTAGTAACCATGCCGATTAGTCCGCATGGTATGTGGACATTTGCTGGTAGAATGGAGTCGATTAGTAGTTATGGTAAGGAACCAATAATGAATCAAAAGTTTTATACCCCTCTCAAAACACCAAGTTTACATGGTACTTGGACCGTTGCTGGAAGGATAAAATCGGTTAGAAAATGGATGGTCAATGACTAATTGTCTTATGAACCGATTAATCAGAAGGGGTTTAAATGAGTGAAGTTTTATTTGCTACCCAAATTGCAGTTTTAGGCTATGCAATATTGGCACTGGTCTCTATATTGGTGATATCGATAATCACGTTAATGCGTAAGTTTCTTAGAAAAAATCGCCCCATTAAATCATAACTTAACGAGGGAAATTGTAACTTTATGGTAACAATAACTATACTGGATATATTCCCCGGGTTGAGTACGTTTTTAGAAGTCGAGCCTATAATGGCCGTTGCAAGGATTATGTTGATTATCGCAGGCGGTTTGCTAGTATATCTTGGTTTTAAGAATATAATAGAGCCGTTGGTAATGATTCCGATGGGTTTTGGAATGCTTTTTGTCAATGCTGGTGTTCTTATGATGCCTGGTGGACAACTCGGGACATTATTTGTAGACCCCTTCGTATCTGAGCCTGCTGAAATTTTAGATGCTTTACAAATTTATTTCTTGCAACCTATTTACACATTAACTTTCTCAAACGGTCTTATTGCTGTTTTAATATTCCTTGGAATTGGTACAATGACTGACATTGACTTTCTCATATCTAAACCGATTTTAGCTTTTAGCATTGCTATCGCCGCTGAACTTGGAACTGTAGTTACATTACCGCTTGCAGTTATGTTCGGTTTCTCTCTCCCCGAAGCGGCGGCGATAGCGACAATCGGAGGAGCCGACGGCCCCATGGTCTTGTATGCATCAATAATACTGGCAAAACATCTCTTTGTACCTATAACGGTTGTTGCTTATCTATATCTGAGTATTATATACATTATCTATCCGTTTATGATCAAAGGTATGGTTCCTAAGGCCATGAGGGGTATTTTAATGAACCCTCTGGAGATTACCCTGATTCCACAACGGGAAAAGTTCATTTTTGCCATAATAATGGGCGCAGTACTCTGTCTACTTGTTCCCAGTGCTGCTCCGTTGCTTGGCGCTTTCTTTTTTGGTGTAGCTATTAAAGAATCAGGAATTCGGAGATTCAAAGAATTCTCTGATATTCTAGTTAGTGGTGGTACATTGTTCCTTGGTTTTGTTTTGGGTTCTTTATTGAGTGCAGATGTCCTATTAAACCCCCAAGTTTCTATGATAGCAGTGCTTGGAATGGTCGCTTTATTAATCTCAGGTGTGGGCGGAATTTCCGCTGGTTTAATAATATCTAAGCTAACTAGAGGACGCATTAACCCGCTAATAGGTGTTGCAGGTGTCTCGTGTGTACCAACAACTGCCAAGATAGCCCAGAAATGTGCTAAAGCGGAAAATAAAAACGCAATGCTCCTTCCTTTTGCTATGGGTCCATGCGTAGCTGGTGTAATAACATCCGCTATTATAGCTGGTTTTTATGTCGCAATGGTATGGTCATTCATTTAATAAGGCATCGTGAAGAAATTGGACAAACCTCTAATGATAATCGCTGGTATTCTAATATCGCTGGGAATTATACTAACGCGAGTAAGCAACTTCATGCATGTTCAGTCAATACACCTTTTTTTACTTTATTTGACAGGGTTTGCCCTTGCCCTCGCAGGTTTGGGAGTATTAACTCTAGGGTTAAAGAAGCTAACTGTGAAGGTAAGGTGTTGCCCTAAATGTCTTACGCCAAATCCTCTAAATGTTGAAAGATGTGGAAAATGTTCTGAATCTCTCAAAAGAACCTTAACTAAAGTTTAAAATGAAAGAACAGTGAGTTAGAAAAATCTTTAAATCTATGACTTTTTTTTATGTGTAGCTTTACGGAAAAATTATTGTATATCCTAACAAAATATTCATAACGGCTTTTCTAATAATATTCTTGGTCTATAAGCATCATTAATAGTAACTTTTTTAATGTTTTAGCAATATTTTGTTAACTAACCATTATACTGGAGTGGTTGACCATGTCTGATATGAACAAAAAAATTGAGGAACTTGAACAAAAATTAAAGCAAGCTTATCTAGGCGGTGGAAACGAGGCTATTGAAAGACAGCATAAATCTGGAAAACTTACCGCTCGCGAACGTCTTGAAAAGCTGTTAGATCCCGGCAGTTTCACAGAACTTGGAACCTTTGCGTTGCATCAATGCACCGACCTCGGTATGGATAAGAAAAAAATTTACGGAGATGCCGTAGTCACAGGTTATGGAACTATAGATGGGCGGCTTGTATATGTTTTTTCACAAGACTTCACATTTATAGGTGGAAGTCTTGGGTTGATGCATGCAAAAAAAATCTGTAATATAATGGACTTGGCATTAAAGATGGGGGCTCCTGTACTAGGTATTAATGATTCAGGAGGAGCAAGAATTCAAGAGGGTATTGACGCTTTACGTGGTTACGGTGATATATTTTTCAGGAACACATTATCCTCAGGCATTATCCCCCAGATATCTGTCATTGCCGGTCCATGTGCTGGTGGAGCAGTGTATTCTCCTGCTTTATGTGACTTTGTAATTATGATTGACAAAACTAGTTACATGTTTATCACTGGGCCTGCGGTGATAAAAGAGGTTACCGGTGAGGAAGTTGGACATGACCAACTAGGTGGGGCCATGACCCACAATCAAACAAGCGGTAACGCTCATTTATTTGCACGTAATGAAGAAGAATGCACGCAACTGACTAAGAAACTTTTAAGCTATCTTCCATCAAACCACTTAGATGATCCCCCTATCTTAAAAGTTGAGGGTTCTGATGAACTACTAGACGATCCAAAACTTAACGATATCATACCTGTCGATTCACACACGGGATATGATGTACTGGACGTCATAAATACAGTGGTAGATAAGGAAACATTTTTCGAAATTCATCAATTTTATGCACAGAATGCAGTTGTAGGCTTTGCCAGATTACGTGGAAGGAGTGTTGGTATTATAGCCAATCAACCAAGGGTAGCTGCTGGTTGCCTCGATATAAATGCCTCTGATAAGATAGCGCGATTTGTACGCTTTTGCGACGCATTCAATATCCCGCTAATCACTTTTATGGATACGCCTGGCTATCTGCCAGGTACAGGTCAAGAATATGGGGGAATAATAAGGCATGGAGCCAAAATTCTTCACGCGTATTCAGAAGCTACTGTACCCAAGGTCACGATCGTTCTGCGTAAAGGCTATGGAGGCGCATACATCGCTATGTGCAGTAAACATCTAGGCGCAGACATAGTATATGCGTTACCAACATCAGAACTAGCTGTAATGGGACCAGAAGGAGCTGTTGCAATTATCTTTAAGAGAGATATTGATGCTGCTGGTGAGAAAGCTTCAGAAGTCAGAAGTAAAAGGATAAAAGAGTATCGTGAAAAGTTTGCTAATCCATATGTCGCTGCATCCCGTGGCTATGTTGATGAAGTAATACGCCCTGTTGAAATTCGGCCCAAGGTTATCAATGCTCTAGAAACAATTCTTACTAAAAGAGAAGCAGTACTACGTCCTCCGAAAAAACATGGAAATATCCCGCTGTAAAACGCAAATCTTAACTCCAATATTTTTATTTAGAACAACTCAATTTTTCTCATATAATTCTAATAATACCCCGCCAAAGCTTTTAGGGTGCAAAAATGCAATCCGCGACTTGTGAATGCCTCTCTTTGGTTTTTCATCAATGAGATGAATTCTTTTTTTCCGCATTTTTTGAAGTATGCGTTCTATGTTTTTAGTTCTTAATGCAACATGATGAATTCCTTCACCTTTTCTAGTGATGAATTTACCGATAGGTCCTTCGGGGTCTGTTGTTTCCATTAGCTCTATGTTGCTATCGCCTATGGGAATAAAAACAACTCTCACTTTGTACTTCTTAGATTCCTCTACTTTTCCCACTTCTAAGCCTAATATCTCTCTGTAAATTTTCGCAGTTTCATCAAGATTTCTTACTGCTATGCCTATATGGTCGATTTTACTGAACATATATCTTTTACAATCCTCACGAAAGTTGGCAACAAATTGTTAACTTCAGAAGTTAGGAGAAGCTTTGAAGGGTCGGAAAAAATATTTCGCCCAACCTGGCCAAGTTTGAGATTTTCCATCAAAATCTATGATAAGCTTTTTTCCAATTTTTAACTCTTCAATCTTCACATCCTTTATGATGCCTGGAATTTTGGGGCCTTCCTCCAGTTTCACTATGCCTACCACATAGGGAGCTATGCTTTGAAATTCTAGAGAAGCGATATGTATTACGGTGTAAGATAGAAGCTCACCCTTACCATTGAATTCGACGTTTTCAAGATCTGCGGAGTGGCATATGGGACATATGGGTCTAGGGGG
>JBDRNN010000264.1:0-2819 GCA_043811145.1 Candidatus Bathyarchaeota archaeon | reverse complement strand
AATAAAACACACATTTTAATCAGTTGCTTATTTCTTGTCGCGACAGTTCCCGCTACATATGCGGCAGGCGCAGATGATTACATAAAGCAAAACGTGGTTAATATCTTTACTACCTCGCGCGAACCAAATCCTCAAACACCTTGGCAATATTATGGACAAACTAATTCATCAGGCTCCGGATTTATTCTTAAGGGAGGGAGAATTCTAACCAATGCCCATGTGGTTAGTAATCAGCTGTATTTGGAAGTAAAAAAAGCCGGAACCAGCAAGAAATATCCGGCACATGTTGAGTTTGTTGGGCATGATACGGAACTGGCAGTTCTTAAAGTTGATGATAAGGAGTTTTATAAAGGTGCTGATGGCTTAGAGCTAGGGGAACTGCCCCATCAAGGTGATAAATTGACTGCCTATGGTTTCCCCTCAGGCGGGGACGATCTCTCTATAACAGAAGGTGTTGTTTCCAGGGTAGAAGTGTGTACATATATCCACGGCATTAGTGATTTGTTATGCATCCAAACCGATGCCGCCATAAATCCGGGCAATAGTGGCGGACCAGTGATCAGAGATGGAAAGGTGGCTGGACTTTCCTTTCAAACCCAGAACGACTCCGAAGGTATCGGGTATGTTGTGCCGGCACCGGTAATAAAGAGGTTCCTGGATGATATTTCAGATGGGAAATATGATGGTGTTCCTTATTTACAGCTGGATTCTCAAACAACCGAAAATGCAGCTCTGAAATCATTCCTTAAAATGGGAAAAGATGTTTCCGGAATTTTAGTGACACGCATTGGCGGGGGTATAACTGGCCTAGACGAACTAAAACGGGGAGATGTTCTACTTTCGGTTGATGATATGCCGATTGACAGTGAGGGGAATTGCCCTTTCCGGAGTTCTGAGAGAGTATCTCTGAATCATTATGTGGCTATGCATCAAGTAGGCAGTACTATTAAAATAAAAGTCCTACGAGATGGGAAAACACTAGATCTCAACGTTAGAGCAATTATCCCCTTCCACCTAGTGGGTGGCCCGTATTATGATTACATGCCTTCGTACTTTGTTTACGCCGGAATAGTCTTTACTGTTCTGACCAGAAACTATGTCGATATATGGAAATGGGAGGAGGTCGATTCCGGCATCAAGAATTTTGTGCTCTTTCAGAACGAAAGCAGCGATCGAGAACAGGTTGTAGTAATTTCTCAGGTATATCCCGATGAACTAACCACGGGCTATGCATGTGAAAACAATATAGTCTGGCGCATAAATAACAAAAAGATTTCAAGCTTGAAAGATGTTGTAAAGGCGCTAGAGGGCAATAAAGAAGAATTTCAGATTATCGAGTTTGACCCCTATGTGAACCCTGGTCAAAAAATGATCCTTAAGACTGAAGAGGCGAACAAGGCTAACCCTAGCATTCTAAAGCGTTTTTCTATTCCTCGTGACCGTTCCGAGGATTTAATATAGTGCAGTAATGGCGTGTAAATCTTTTGCATCCATCGGAGACTGCGTTGGGGTCGGTAAGATGTTAGGCCGAAGTCTCCAAAAAGGTCAAAAGACATACACTTAGGCAATGGATAGAACTGGGGGCACATGAGCGATACTATCATAATAGTCATTGTTTGCTTGTTTGTGTTTTTAATCGCACGCGAGTTGGTGTGTTGGTATTGGAAACTCAATAAAATAGTTTCACTGCTTGAAAGTATTGATGAAAAATTAGACTTAGATGACAGAATTGAGCAAATACAGATTGCACTTGATAAAATCGAAAGCAATTCAGTTGCGAAAGCAAACGGGACTAAAACTGCGCCGAGCTTAGATAAATAGGATCAGGAAACTTTATGCTTGGAGCTATTGCCGGTGATATTATAGGTTCAGTCCATGAGTTTGACGCAGTCAAAACGGAAGACTTCCCGCTTTTTGTAAAACGCTCGCGTTTTACTGACGACTCTGTCTTGACTATTGCTACTGCGGAAAAACTGCTGGAGGGGGGAGACTACGCAGCCTCTTATCGAAAGTGGGCCAATAAATATCCCGCCGCTGGTTATGGAGGTATGTTTAGAGAATGGTTTGTAGATTATTCTGCGGGCCCCTACAATAGTTTTGGCAACGGATCCGCTATGCGGATTGCCCCGGTTGGTTTCGCCTTTGACACACTTGAAGAGGTATTGAAAGAGGCACGAAAAAGCGCCGAGACTACCCATAACCACCCCGAAGGGGTCAAAGGAGCACAAGCGACAGCCGCCGCTGTGTTCCTAGCACGCAAGGGCAGGAGTAAAAAGGAGATTGCGGAGTATATAACCAGAGAGTTCAGTTATAAACTCACCGAGTCGGTGGCCGAAATACGTAGTTACTACGAGTTTAATGAAAGCTGCCAGGGTACTGTGCCCCAGGCTATTATAAGTTTCCTGGAGTCGAATGATTACGAGGACGCTATAAGGAAAGCTATTTCGCTTGGCGGAGATGCAGATACATTAGCCTGCATAACAGGCGGAATTGCTCAGGCATTCTATGGAGGCGTTCCAGAGAAAATTGTTGGGCAAGCCCGGGCCATCTTGTGCCCGGATATGCTTGCCATCGTAGACGCCTTCATGAATAAATTTAAGTCTGGCCCGGGCGAGAGATCGACGAATGTGTGATGAATCATCAGTGGTGCATGCCGTTTCAACAAACGACTGCGAGGGGTAAAGGGGACGTAGTTTCCTTGATTCCTAATTGAGGCTGGGGGAACCGGGAGAACAAATCTTGACATGGTGATAAGCCGCGACAATAGGGTGTCGGGGTCGCCTGCTAGGCTATATTCCGTAAAAGGAGGGAATATGCCG
>JBDRNN010000263.1:0-6945 GCA_043811145.1 Candidatus Bathyarchaeota archaeon | reverse complement strand
ATAAAACTGGTTTGAAAAAGGCCCGTAATTGTAAGGAAAAAAATTGTAAAATTTGACAAAATCATCAATTCGCGTCTCTTTTTTCAGGAGGAACAACAGCTTATCTAGGTAAGTCCTTGTTATTTTCCTTTTACGCTGATTCAATGCGGATATCAGGTATAACAATACTTTCTGCCTTCTGAACATAGCCGGTAATAGGAATTCAGGTATTATAAAAACTTCACTAGTCCTCGTTGCCGGTGAAAATCAGGTTTAACTTCTAAAAACGCCTCTCTCTGTCCGGCGATCTAATTTCGCCCCCCTATCCCCGTCCTCAATAAACCCTCATCTCTTCTGCGCAACAGCACAGACACCGGCTCATACGAATGCGGAGATTTAGGTTATGATACGTACTGTGAAGAAACAGCAACTAAGACGGTAAAAGAAGAAAGTAACGGGAACGGGACTAAAAGCTTGCTAATAGGGGTGTTGATAGGGTTGATTATTGTGGGGGTGGTGTGGGGTTGGATTAATAAAAAAGGCACAAACATGTCATGAGTAATGATTTTTTGGGATAAAAAGAGACATGTAAAGAAAACTAAGTCTTCCCTTTAATTCGCTCCTTTTCAATTGAAAGTTTGTATGATGTACATTTCTTTTTTCTGAGAGTGAAGAATAAAATTCCGTTTTCAAAATCGAGTTCCATTATTTTATCATCTAGTTGTTTTTCGAAAAGCATTTTGCCGGAATCAGTAAATATCGCAAAGTGATCCACATCACAACCTGAAGTATACGCAAGATAAAACAATTCATCAGAGAGAACAAGTTTTTCGACGACCACCCAATGTGCGTTCTCATTACTGGAGAATTTAATAGAACCCCGCTTTATGTTGTCCTTGACAAAAAAGATTTTTCCATTGTAATCACATATGGCAAATGTACCTTCTTCAAGAATACAAAGACTTCTGTTCCCATAATATGCATCCTTGAATAAGAATTTCTTCTTTAAATTTCCTTTCTTATCGATAACCAATACTCCTGGAGTAAAGAAACTAAAACCTGAAAGATATACATTGTCCCCAAAAATTTCCATAATATGAAACTGTGAGGGTAAATCAACCTTAGATTTTAAATCGAGGGTTAACGCTTTTGATGCTTTGATGTCATCTAGAACATCTCGACTGAAGTGCTCACCAGGTAGCTTTTCTTTATCCAATAGTTTAACGAGAAACTTGTATGCGTCAACAAGTTTGACAGTTTTTTCATGTCCTTCGCTTCCAATAACATCCGGATGTGTTTTCATTATTAAACTCTTGAATGCTTTTTTTACATCAGTTAATGTAATTTCAGGAGTTTTTTTGTCTACAATGCCCAGAGTATTAAGGTGTTTGATAAATTGGCGCCCATAATCAAGAGTAGTTAATGAATTAGTTAAACCAGAGTATGATAAAGGATCCACTGAAAATTTTATTGTCTTCCGTCTAAATTTTAATGGATACATTTTGATGCGTGAATATGAGCCACAAAAGAGTGTACCGTTTTCATCAACAATATAGTTGTTTGGGTAGGAAGTTGAGAATTTAATTCTTCTGAGATATACTCCTTTGTAAAATTGATAGATATCCCCTAAATTACCGCAGAACATGAAGAAGCCGTTATCTGAGCAGGAGTTTCTAAGAAACTGTTCGAAATAGATGTATTCGTGAGTCATATTCCATTCTTCATCAAAAAAAACAAGCCTAGTTATTGGAGCTGGGAAACGATTTTCATGTTTTTTTATGTCTTTTAATTGTTTCTTAGAAAGTAATGAAGTATCTTTACTACTCAAACCATACTTCAATTCAATAACACAACGACAGTTTCCAGATATCAACACATCTCTTATACGATATTGGTTATCATAGCCCTTCAACCTTGCAGTCCATAAAAAATCTGATGGCGGTTCACGGGAATTTACATGAATTGGTTCTACTCGAAGCATAACGATAACACCATCATGGGACTAATATGCCATTTGCTAAGAATGAACGCAAGAAAAATTCAATAAATGGAGTGCAAGCATATCGAGAACTCAAAATGGGCGCACGTGAAGAGGAAAAATGAAAAAAGAACTACGGTTTCATAATGAACAGGTTCCGGAAACTGCAGAACAGGGAAGCGGAGTGGTCCGGCTCAATAAGGGAATATGTCAGGGAAGCGGAAAAGCCCGGCGAATGCATTTATTGCGGTTCAAAAGAAAAGCTGACTCTGGAGCACATCCTGCCAAGCTGCAGGGGAGGGCCTGATATGCCTGATAATGCCATATGGGCGTGCTCCCATTGCAATTCTTCAAAAGGCGGAAAGCGCCTGTACGAATGGAAGGGCCTGGGCAGCAAGGACTCCATAGCCAGGATTGCAGAAGGCAAATACCTGAAGCTCCTGTACCAGCTGCACAAGGAAAAAGGGACCCTGGACAAGGGCGTTTTGTGTTCAGAATGCGATTTTGGGGAAAAATGCCCTAAGAAAGCGAAATTAACTGTCTATTGCCTGGAAGGGTGCTTTAAAAAGGCTTAAACAAGGGTTGACCGCACTTCCAGCAACATGGATTCTTCGTATGCAGTTTCGGTTGAGATGTCAATCCTGGAATTCAAGATACATCTCATTTTTATCGCATGGATTGCAGTGTAATGCAACTTTGTTCTCTGTTAGAAAATTCATCCCCAAGACACTCGGGATTCTTTTAGCATTTTGTATTCCCTTCTGTTTCTTCTTCGGAGTAGCGCAAACAAAGAACTCCTTCAGCTTTACTCTCTTAACAGATGTCTGTGCATGGTCAATAAAACCTAATTCTACGCCCTCCAGGCCATAAAGGCTAAGGCTGGAGCCCCCTATCGGAATTGATTTCTTAAATTTCAGGCCATTGAAAGGCAAGTTCAACCGTATAGCATCCATGTATCCTACGAACGACTCAGTACCGCCAGTGTCAATGACAAATTCAATGGCACTCCTTCCGATACGGTATTTAGGATTAGCTCTAAAGGATGCCAATACAACCAATCTTTTATCTTCTAGAAGTTTTATAGGGACTCTCATTTGATCACAAAGAACCTACAAAACTATCGGCGTAGTTGTTATGTATTTTATCAAAGTAGTGGCGGGGTCTATAGATTTAGCTTTAAGCTCCTTAAGCAGCCCATCCAAATCAGAATTCACACTAACGAGTTTTCCTTCTTTTACAGCTACAAATTCATTATTATGTTCACTAATGAGCTCAGAAAAATGAGCATCAAGCCAATCTAAATTCCTATTGGCATTCTTCAACAAAACCAGTTCTTTCTCCATCAAACCACCCGAAGCGCCACATACTGTTATACTCGTGCTTCTATATAAACTTTAAGGTGATTTTTAAGGCTTTCCCCCCGCCTTCTTTCTCTTTTCCAAAACACCAGCCCAAAGCCCGGGCTATGGGCCGGAAAAGCCCGAAGAACTCCTAAAACTAGTATAAACCCTCGTCACTAATTCTTCAAAAACAGCTCGTGGAATTTAGTAGTGGTCAATTCAGGGTGGAAAGTGCACCCAAGCACATTCCCCTCCTTAACCGCAACCGGCTCTCCGTTGAATTTTGCCAGAATTTTCACTCCGTTTGCTTTCACGATTTTCGGAGCGCGTATGAAAACCCCGTTGATTTTCCCAAAATCAGTTTCTAATTCAGCTTCAAAGCTCTCACGCTGTCTTCCATACGCATTCCTTTCAACTTCAACATCCAAAAGCTGGAGGGAAAGCTGGTTTTCAGCTGGATTATTCACTTTCTTTGCAAGCATAATCAAACCAGCACACGTACCAAAAAACTTCAAACTAGAGGCTTTGTTTTTGATTGCCTCAAGCAGGCCATTCTCTTTCATTACTTTAGAGTAACTAGAACTCTCCCCCCCAGGTAAAACTAAGTGAGAAACTCCATCTAAATCAGAGGGAACGCGCACTTCCACAACTTCAATTTCTAGATTAAGGTTTTTGGCCGCTTCTAACAAAGCTTTCCTGTGCTCTTCAACATCCCCATGCAAAGCCAGTATTCCAACTTTTATACTTCCCATTCATTCACCCATAGAATACGTCAAAAACAAGTCGCAGCCAAAGAAAACAAGCCTTTCTTCAATGTAGTCGAACATTCTATCACTTATTGATTAAATCAATAATATCATTGGAATAGTCAATAATTAAATGCCTTTCAGTGGGAGAGCAGGGAGAACACAAAGAAGAAGTGGCACTCCCTACGAGTATAAAGTTGCTTTGATTTCACCGGCAACGAGGTCTGGAAGCTTTTAAATGGCCTAATTAGAGCAATGATATTATGAGAGTACTCATAGACACCAACATCTTTGTTTATCGCGAGGGACATGCGATAATCCCAGATAATCTTCAACAGCTTGAAAAAAACTTAAAGAAAAACAAAGTAGAGATTCTCGTGCACCCGGAGTCTCTAGGGGAAGTAAAAAATGATCCAGACAAAAACAGAAGGGATATTTGTTTATCCAAGATATCAATTTACCCCGTTCTCGAAGGCCCTGAGTATATCGCTGGAAAAGAAACTAAGTTTGATTCAGGGGTTGGAGCAGCTAAAAACGAGAATGACCGGGTTGATAATGCAATCTTATATTCAGTTTACAAAGACGCGGTTGACTACCTGGTTACTAACGACCATAGGTTCATTAAAAAAGCGGTTAGAGTAGGACTTTCTGAAAGAGTGCTGGAAATTGACGATGCACTTGATCTTTTTAGAAGGCTTTACCCAGAACCTAGAGGACCAATAGCTCCCCCCTCATTGGAAGAGGTGCCTGTAAGCAGCCTTGAAGTAAACGAAAAAATACTTGACACACTGAAAAGGGAATACTACGATTTTGTTGAGTGGTTTAAAAAAATCTCAAGAAAAGGAAGAAACGCATGGGTATTCCGAAGAGAAGACAAGAGCCTGGGGGCAATAATGAGCTATAAGATTGAAGAAGACCCCATAGAGCTGGAAGACAAGACTATTCACGGAAAAAAACGCTTGAAAATCTGTCTGCTTAAAAGCGAGGAGCAGGGGCAGAAGATCGGAGAGCTCTTCTTAAAAATGGCTTTTGACTACGCTGTCAAGAACAATATTTTCGACCTTTACTTAACTCATTTTACAGGGGACGCTGATTCTTTCGTAGTTTTAATAGAAAAATATGGTTTCTATCCTATTGGGAAAACTAAGAAATATGGTGACGATGTATTCTACAAGCGCATTTATACTGAA
Organism: Candidatus Bathyarchaeota archaeon; assembly: GCA_043811145.1. Lineage (GTDB taxonomy): Archaea > Thermoproteota > Bathyarchaeia > Hecatellales > Hecatellaceae > JBDRNN01. The sequence continues at coordinate 1,712 of JBDRNN010000263.1, read as the reverse complement.
GGGAATGAGCATCAAACAATAGAACCAATTATGTTAAACAAACTACTCTTCCCCGCATACTACGATGGAGAAAAAGTGAATAAATTCATTATTCCGATACAGCCGAGATTTCTTGAAAAACTATTCATAGAACAGCCAAGGACTGCAAAGTTAATGGAATTCAGCGGGAAAATGATAGTAGAAGGGAATACTATAAGCAAGGTTTACATCTGTCATTCAAAGATAAAGAAGCTAAAACCCGGCGACGTTCTCATGTTTTACCGTTCTGCAAGCGACCAGGGGATTACATGTGTTGGGACAGTAGAAGAAGTCCACCAAAGACAAACTAATGCCGACAAGATCGTAAAAATAGTCGGGAAACGAACTGTATACTCACTTTCTGAGATTCAAAATAAAGCCAAAAAACCTACTTTAGTGATTAAATTCAGATGGCATTTAAATTTCAAAAATCCAGTCGGTTATAAAACCCTTAAAAAATTAGGTCTGATTGCCCCCCAATCAATAATGCAGGTAAGTGATGAACAATATAAGGCTATAAAGGAAAACGCAGAACTTGATGATAGGCTCACCGTTAACTGACGTAATGTTTTTAAACTGAGAATGGAGAAGGATGTTGATGAAAAAAAGCTCTGAAAGAGTATTCAGCCTATCTGATGCTTACGATATCCAGAAGAATAATGAACTCCTGTTTATTTCCATCCAACCAGAATTCTCGGAAATGATTAGGGCAGGAACGAAAACAGTAGAACTTAGGAAAAGAAAGCCTAAGAATATCTCAAAATTTGCAATAATATACGAAAGCTCGCCCAAACAAACTGTTTCTTTCTTAATTTCTATAAAAAAAGTCCACGCCGCCTCAACAAAAGTGATTTGGGAGAAATATCGAAAGAAATGTGGGGTTTCAAAGAAATATTTCAATGAATACTACCGAGGATCAAAAGAAGGAATAGCGATCTTAATAGACAAAGTCATCCCCCTAGAGCAAACAATACCACGAAAAATTCTTTCTAAATATGGGTTAACTCCCCCTCAAGATTATAGGTATGCACAAAAAGAAGTCATTATGAGAATTATGAATCGGTAAAACAACTCAAGTTTGCTTTCTTCGCAAGTATAATTAACCAGCACTAGACTCCTCTAACGGATAACTTGTCTTCCTCTTTCATTGTAGCAACATCTAATCCTTTCATTGCTTCCCCTAAACCAGAAGAAACTTCAGCAATCTTCTTTGCATCCTTGAAATGAGAAACAGCTTCAACAATGGCTTTAGCCATTACTTCAGGCTGGGAACTCTTGAAAATTCCAGAACCAACAAACACTCCATCACATCCGAGTTGCATGCAAAGGGCAGCATCAGAAGGAGAAGCAATTCCGCCTGCTGCGAAATTCACAACGGGTAGTCGGCCTAAATCACGAACTTCCTTAAGTAAATCAATAGGAATTCTATATTCAGCAGCCTTTTGCTTTAACTGAGAATCATCCATGCTTTTCAAAGCAACAATCTCGTCCTTAATTGAACGAATATGCTTAACAGCTTCAACAATATTCCCTGTACCAGCTTCACCTTTAGTTCGAATCATAGAAGCTCCTTCATTAATCCTGCGTAAAGCTTCGCCTAAATTGCGGGCACCACAAACAAAAGGAACAGTAAACTTCTTCTTCTCAATATGATTGTTCTGGTCTGCCGGAGTCAAAACTTCACTTTCATCAAT
>JBDRNN010000262.1:0-16541 GCA_043811145.1 Candidatus Bathyarchaeota archaeon | reverse complement strand
AAGAGCATTAGTTCCATAGAAAAACTCTTCGAAATATTATAACCGCAATAAAAAGCTTTTAACGCATTTATAGCGGCAAACTCAAGATGTCTCCTGCTCGCAATTTTGTCAGCATCAAAAAATTGAACTTGCACCTTCTTCAATTCTCTTTTGGCTCGTTCAATTAAAAACCTTACGTTATCAACCTTAACACCAGAAAGTCCAGTTATTGAAACCTTCTCTTGTGCTTCGCTAATCAGAGTCTCCAGATCTTTTAGAGCTTGATTGGCTGTCATTTTACAGCTCTTCCAATGTTTTTTAGTACTAGAATAAACTAAAAAGGAGGTTAGTAAAACTATTATCGTTTGTGATATATTTAACTTCAAGGTGAGAAAACTTCTTGAAAAGAAGACTGATGGACTTTCTGGCTTGCGCTATTTGTAAATCACACCCTCTGGAACTTCATGTTTTCAATGAGACAGAAGAAATAGTTGAGGGGCTTCTCATATGTCCGAATTCTCAATGCAGAATATGGTATCCAATTATTGAGGAGATACCCCATTGTCTTCCCCCCGAGTTGAGAGAGGAGAAAGAAGATCTTGCTTTTTTAAGGAAATGGAAAGGGAAAATACCCGAAAAGGTTCTAAGAGAAGGCAGACCCTTTAATCTATCCAAAGAAATGAATTAACAACAAAAGATAGAGATTAAGGTTCATTCTCTATGACAACTCAAGGATATGGGTTTGGAAAAGTAATTTTATTTAATGAACACTTTGTTGTTTACGGTGTTCCAGCAATTGCCTCCGCAATTGAACTGAAAACAATTGCGTTTGCTGAGCCTTTAGGGATGGGAGGAATATCCTTAAGTGATGAAAGAGAGGCTGGGAAAGGTTACAAAGAGGGTAAACTGGAACAGCAGAAGGAGTCCTTACAAAGGATAATCAAAGTGGCAAAGATTGATCCTTCTAAAAAGCCGGTTAAGCTAATCTTGAAAGGCGACTTGAGGGCTGAAAGCGGTATCGGAGCAAGCGCTGCATCATGTGTAGCGATTGCAAGAGCACTTTCCAAATATCTTGACCTGGGTCTTTCGAACGAGAAAATAAATGAAATATCTTACGAAGGTGAAAAAGGATACCATGGGACACCTTCAGGTATAGATAACACAGCAGCAACTTATGGTGGCTTAATCTGGTTTGAGAAAGGAAACCCAAATGTGATCGATCGGATTAAGTTAAGAAACCCAGTAGAGATAGTACTAGGGAATACTGGAATTGTTGCCGATACCAAAGCTGTAGTTTCAGGTGTAAAAGAAAGGAAGGAAAAATACCCAGAAAAATATGATGCAATATTTGAAGACGCAAAACGTTTAGTTCACGATGCAAGAGATGCGCTTGAGAAATTTGACTTGAAAAAGGTTGGGCTGCTTATGAATGAAAACCACAGGTTACTGCAGAAGATTGAGGTTTCATCCTCAAAGCTTGATTTCCTAGTTAATCTGGCTATAGAGCAGGGAGCGTTTGGCGCTAAGATGACGGGGGGCGGTCTGGGTGGAAATATGGTGGCTTTAACTCCGGGAAAAGAAATTCAGGAAAAAGTAGCAAAAGCAATAACAAGGGAAGGATTTGAAGTTTCAAAGACAAGGATAGGTGTTGAATAAAGTCGTAATTCAGAGGAGAGAAGAATGAGCTTCAGAAGTTTTTTGGATAAACTGGATAAAGAAGGGCAATTGGTGAAAGTTAAGGAGCCTGTTTCAAAGAAGTTAGAGGCTTCGGGTATAATAAGTGAGTTGGATTATAAACCTGTGCTGTTCGAAAAAATTAAAGAGAGCGATTTCAAGGTTGCAGGGAACATTTGTACATCCAAAAGGGTGATTGCAAACTATTTTGACTTAGGCCCAGAAGAATTGATCGTAAAAATGATTAAAGCGATTGATTCACCAAGTAAACCGGAAATAGTGAACACGGGGCCATGTCAAGAAGTTACAGAGCAAACTGTCGATCTAGATAAGCTGCCTATTCTTTTTCATTGCGCAGAAGATGGTGGAAACTATCTAAGCTCAGGAGTATTTATTGTCAGAGACCTAGAGTACGGGCAAAACCTTAGTTACCACAGAGGAATGCAACTGGACAAAAATAAATTCGTTATTAGAGTTGTTGCGCATAGAGACTTTGATACGTACTTAAAAAGAAACAACGGTGAACTTGACGTGGCTGTATGTATTGGAAATCCTGTAAATGTATTGCTTACTGCCGCAACATCAGTTGAAATCGAAAAGGATGAACTGGGCATAGCTAATTCTTTAGAATCATTAAAGATTGTGAAAGCTAAAACAGTCGATGTTTACGTTCCCGTTGAAAGTGAATTCATTCTTGAAGGCAGGGTCACAAAAGAGACACATGCCGAAGGTCCATTTGTTGACTTGACGGAAACGTATGATACTGTACGCGAGCAACCTATCTTTGAAGTGAAAAAGATAACTCATAGGAAGGATGCAATTTGGCAAGCTTTGCTACCTGGAAAACTTGAGCATAGAATTCTTATGGGAACTCCTCGAGAGCCCACAATATACAAGGAAGTTAACAAAGTTTGCAGATGTGTGGATGTGAATATCACTCCTGGTGGCTGCAGCTGGTTGCATGCAATCGTCAAGATTGATAAACAAAGCGAAAAGGATGGACGGCTTGCGATTGACGCAGCATTTCAAGGTCATAAATCGTTGAAGCATGTTTTCATCGTTGACAACGATATTGACATTTCAAACCCATTGGAAGTTGAGTGGGCCCTGGCCTTAAGATTTCAGGGAAATAAAGATCTCGTTATCAAAGAAAAGCAAATCGGGTCGACTCTGGACAAAAGCGCAGACCCTCAGACAAAAGAGACAACGAAGGTAGGATTCGATTTAACTAAACCTCTAGGTGAAAGATCGAAATTATTTGAAAAAGTCAAGTTCCCAAAAGTAGATCTACATAAGTACATAGGTTGATAAAATGAAGCTTACTGAAGAAGATAAAGAGATGCTTGGTGGAAAGCAAGGCAACGCTGTAAAGAAATCAATGGAAATTTTAGTTGCTTTAGGCGAGATTTTCGGTGCTGAGAGTTTAATACCTGTAACAAGCGTACAGATCTCAGGCGTCAGTTATGCTAACCTAGGCGATGCAGGATTAGAATTTCTGGCGGCGATGGCTAGTGACGGCAGAGTTAGAGTGAAAACAACTTTAAACCCTGCTGGAATGGACATGGAAAACTGGAAAGCATTAGGAATAAACGAGGAGTTTGCTGAGAAACAGAAAAAGGTAATTGAAGCGTTCGAACGTATGGGAGTAGAAACAACGTGCACTTGTACCCCCTATCTTGTTGGCAACAAACCAAATATAGGTGAGCATATCGCCTGGGGTGAAAGTAGCGCAGTCACTTATGCCAACTCAGTGCTTGGTGCAAAAACTAATAAAGAAGGAGGTCCGAACACGATTGCCTCAGCATTAACTGGAAGGGCAGCCGCATATGGGCTACATCTTGATGAGAATAGGCAAGCTCAATTTGTTATCGAAAATCATGCAAAAATTTCTGGCCCTATGCTTTTTGGTGCTTTGGGTTATGTTGCTGGAAAGCTATCGAAGGGGAGGATCCCGCTTCTTAGAGGCATCAACAAAGTCTCTCCTGAAGAATTGAAGGCTCTGAGCGCTTCAATCGTAACTTATGGGGGAACTCCATTATTTCATATTGAGCGGTTAACTCCTAATAAAACTGTTATACCCGACGAGAAAGTTGCTATCCACCAGAATGATATCGATAAAGCGATCGTTGAAATGAATGATACACGTGACGTAGATTTCATTTTTATTGGGTGTCCTCACTGTTCAATAGCGGAAATTAAAGAATTAGCTGAATTATTGAAAGGGAAAAAAATGAGAAAAGAGTTTTGGATCGGTATTGCAAGACCTGTCAAAAAAATTTCCGATCAGTATGGCTTTTCAAAAGTGATCGAGGAATCGGGTGCAAAGTTTGCATGTGATACTTGCCATGCAGTAGCTCCTTTGAAAGGTAGGTTCAAAGCACTCGCAACTAATTCAGCTAAAGGAGTATATTATGGTAGAGGCCAAAACAAGTTTCAAACATTTTTTGGGACTATGGCTGACTGTGTGAAACTGGCGGTGGAATAATGACAATCTTGGAAGGAAGAAAAATATTCGGTGGAATCGTTGAGGGTGAAGCGTTAGTAAGTGGAGAAGATATATCGTTTTATGGGGGAGTCGATCCAGACACTGGGAAAATCATCGAGAAAAATCATCCTCTAGAGGGGAAAAGTATTGCAGGGAAGATTCTTGTTTTTCCCAGAGGGACAGGTTCAACAGTAGGTCCTTATACCCTCTACAGATTGAAGAAGAATGGCAAGGCCCCCGCTGCAATGATTAATAAAGAATGCGAGACTATTGTGGCGGTTGGAGCAATAATTTCAGACATACCTTGTATAGACAAAATAGCGATAGACAAAATAAAAGATGGCTGTAAATTGACTGTGAATGCGGATAAAGGCGAAATAAGTTTTTAAAACATAACAATATGTCGGAACATCCACCTTTTGAATTGTTTATAAAATACAGGTATATTGTTCTGCTAGTGTATGCATATATGTTAGGTAATTCTTGGGGGGGGGGTTACTCAAATTTTAAAAGACAAACAGTTTAAAGGCTAAAAATTTTATTGAGTAAATGAGTCTCGCCATTGAAAGCTCAAATTAAACCTACGATTCTAAAACTGGGTGGTTCTGTCATCACAGATAAGAGTAAGCCTTACTCTTTCCTTACCAGTGTTGTAAAACGAGTTGCCCGAGAAATTTCAATGGCTAAACCTGATGGCCTGGTTATTGTTCATGGCGGCGGATCTTTTGGTCATCCTTTAGCTAGGGAGTATAATTTGGCTGCAGGGTTTGTAAGACATTCTCAACTTGAAGGATTTGTTAAGACGCGGCAGGCGATGTTGATCCTAAATAAACTTATCATCGAAGCTTTAGTTGATGAGGGTATAAAACCGGTGTCTCTCCAACCTTCAGCATTTATAATAACCAGAAACGGTCGCATTGTTGCATTCGATACGGTTATACTTTCAAGGATGTTGGGTCTTGGTTTGACTCCAGTCCTTTATGGCGATGTTGTTTTAGACCAGGTAAACGGTTTTTCAATTCTTTCTGGTGATCAGATTGTCTCAAGACTCGCTAGTGTACTTGGGAGTAAAAGAATTATTTTAGCATGCGATGTAGACGGTGTTTATACTGCTGACCCGAAAATACATCATGGGTCTAAACTTGTTAGGAAATTAACTTTACCCGACTTAAAGAAGATTAAGGTAGATAATTCAGGCAGAGTATCTGATGTTACGGGATCTATGGCTGGTAAGCTGGACGAGATGGTTCCTGCTTTAAAAATGGGTATCCCAGTAGTAATTTTGAACGGCTTAAAAAGAAGACGAATTCATACAGCTTTGAAAGGGTTGACCCCATTAGGAACTACTATAAGCTTCAAATGATTTAGTCGGGTAGCTATAGAATGGTGACAGGCAATAACTTCATTTTCCCTAGCTTGGATTATGCTATCCATTAATTGCTCTAAGCTCCGAAAATTTGTCTTACTTTAGAAACATCTTGGAGACTTATTTCCTTAAATTTGATTTTTCCCATCATTACATCCATTGGGTTAACCTTGCGTTCATCAATCATTTTTTTAAGAAGTTGGGTAGACATTTCCAGATACATGTCCTCAGGGATTTTTTGTGGAGAGATCTCCAGTCTAAGCCCCTCCAGGTTAATGTAGATCACATAAGTCAAGTCATCTCTAATCTTTAGTACTAATGATCTGCCATTCCAATCTTTCAGCAATTGATTGTATTCAGATCTCGTTTTCATTCGATCATTAAATTTAGCTACATTTGTTTCTAAAAGTTCACGGAAAGCCATGATCGTTTACCTTGCACTATTAACGCTCAAAACTTAATCTCAATAGGAAATAAGTTTTTTCTCACCTTTTTAATAATTTAGGTGCCAATTTGCGTTCTCGAACGTAATTACATACTTGTAATCACCTGCAATAGGCAGAGCCGTCACATACGCTTGTGTTAAAATATGTCAACCCCTCTCTGCAGCTTGAAAAACTCAGGCCAAATCTTAATGTCGTTGTCCTGCATTTTTTAATCATCTCACAGCTTATCTCTAAGGGTAGATACTTGTAACCCATAATCGACTCGCCTCTAGTGTAAACTTCTTTTAATGTTTTGCAAAGTTTAGGGTTCTGGTTTTCAAGTTGTGTTAAAAAATCTCCCACCAGTTTAAGAGTCGAAACGGTAACATGTTTCACTCCAATTTCCTTCAGAATGGATATTAATCTCGCAAAATCTTTCTCACTGTCATTCAGAGTTGGAATTATTGGATCGATTCTCGCAATAGCAGGTAAACCACTATCAGCTATCTTTTCTAAAGCTGAAATCCTCTTGCGTGGGGATGGTGCATGAGGTTCTATGACCTGTGCCACATCCTCTCGAGTGGTAGTTACAGTAATGGCGACAGCTGTTCTAGTTTTCTTGAAAATATCGATATCACGCGTAACAAGATCTGATTTAGTGGTTATTAGTAAAGGAAAACCATGATTCGCTAAAACTTCAACACATTTTCTCGTAACTTTGTAATCACTCTCTAAAAGTTGGTAAGGGTCTGTGCAAGCACTTAACATTACAGGCAGCTTTGGTTTTGTGAGCATTGCCATATCTTCAATATGATCCAGCAACTTTAATCGTGGTTTGGGGCTTCCGGTGAAACTTGGAAATTTTACAGCATAACAGTAAATACAGCTGTGGCCACAACGTCCGGTATATGTGTTTAAATCATACTTTGGGGGGCATGTACAGAATGCTGATTTTGGAGATTTAAACAGTCTGAGCTTCAAGCTGGTTCTTTCTCATATTCCATATCTTGCTCCAGTCTAAAGATGAGATTAGTAAAAAACTACAAACAGCACCTAAAATATGAATTATTTAAGCCTCAGCAAAATCGCTTATTTTAGGTGGCTCAAGCGATAGTCCTTTTCTTTTTCTAATGTCTTGGATCAATGAACCTATCAGAGAATTGGGAACGTATTCCCACCTAGAAAACTCAATCCCCCAAAATGCTTTTCCAGCTGTAGAACTTCTCATAACTTCGGAAAGGTCGAAAGTCTCTACGGTAGGTATTTCCCCAACAACATATATCAAATGCCCTTTTTGTTCCACAGATACGACTTTACCTCTTTTACCCGCTATAACCTTTGTAACATTTCCCACCTGTTCTTGGGGTATCTTCACTGTTACTTTCAAAATTGGTTCCATAAGAGCAGGGTCGGCTGATAGAAAACTTGAAAATAAAGACTTTCTGGTAGCAGGTATTATTTGGGCGGGGCCTGTATGAACTGGGTCTTCATGGATTTGAGCGTCAATAAGTTTTACTTTAATCCCTCTAGCTAGCTCATGGGCTATGGGTCCTTCCTCCATGCTCCAAGTAAAAGCTGATAGGATCGAGTCTTTAATAACGTCAAGTCTTTGAATACCTTTAGTAACATCGGTAAAAATATTTGCGTGCTCATCAATTCTCCAAACACCTTTTGCTTCATCAGCAGCCCATCCTTGATCTCTAAAAATCTTAGCTAACTTGCCACGATCAGTATAATCTGATATCTCGCCTTTTCGAATAATCTCCATAATCTTTGGATCTAAAGGTTCAGCTTGAACAAAAATTCTGCTATGCTTGTTAGGTGACTTTCCTTCGAATATTCCTCCCTGCTTTCTTATTGTTTCCCTATATAGCACAATTGGTTTTGAAGTTACAATCTCTAATCCCGTCTTCTGAATCCATGTTGTAGCTATTTCTAAGTGAAGTTGCCCCATTCCTGAAATTAGATACTCTCCTGTCTCTTCATTTACCTTTGTAACGAGGTTCGGATCCTCTATGGAGAGCTTCCTAAGAAATTCTACGAGCCTAGGAAGATCCTTGTTATGTTTAGGTTCAAGAGCAATGGTAACTACTGGTTCGCTTACGTATTGAAGCTGTTCAAAGGGAGTAACATCTTTTATCGATGCGATAGTTTCCCCTGCTTTAGCATTTTCAAATCCAAGTAAGGCGGGAATGTTCCCAGCTGGTATCGTTCCAACAACTTCCCTAAACTGGCCCATAAAGATGCAGACTTGCTGAACTCTGGAACTTACCTTACCTCCAATAAGATTAACCGTGTCGCCTGAATTGATGCATCCTGAAAAAAGTCTTCCGGTCGCTACAACTCCCGCATGAGGGTCAACAACAATATTTGTGACACACATAACGGTCGGTCCATTTTTATCGCAGTTTATCATAGCTTGCCCAACCTCAGTGTTTAGGTCTCCATGCCAAATTTTCGGTATACGGTATTTCTGAGCAACATGTGGAGCGGGCATATGATGAATGATCATGCTTATAATTGCTTCATGGAGCGGTGCTTTTTCAACTAATTCTTTGATGTCGTTCTTCTCATACATCGAAACTATGTCTGAGAATTTTATTCCCTTTTTCTGGGCCATTTCAAGCGTAATACCCCATCTATCCTTGGCAGATCCGAATGCGATAGTTCCAGTTTCGTTGCTGATCTTCCACTTATTCTTAAATTCCGGTTCTGCATAAATCTCAATTAGATTGTCAAAATCTTTTATTATTCGTAAAAGCTTAGCTTGAACCTGTTCAGGGGTTAACCTTAACTCCTTAATTAGACGATCGACTTTATTTATGAAGAGGGTTGGTTTAACTCTTTCATCTAAAGACTGCCGAGTCACAGTTTCCGTCTGAACCATAACCTCTTCTACTGCATCTACCACAACTACACAACCGTCGATCGCTCTCAGTGATCTTGTCACTCTGCCACTAAAGTCCACATGTCCTGGTGTGTCAATAAGGTTGATGACATATGGTGTACTTTCCACTTCATAGTAGAGGCTAATGTTTGCAGCTTTAATCGTCATCTGTCTCTTCTGCTCTTCCTCTAAATAATCGAGGGCCAGAGCTTGGCCTGCAATCGATGGTGAGAGGAATCCTGCAGCAGAAAGTAAAGAATCAGATAGAGTAGTTTTTCCATGGTCTACATGGGCAATGATTCCTGCATTTCTAACCTGCTCTAGGTTTTGAACTAGTTTGGCAGCTTCCTTAACGGTTTTAAATTTTGGCACTCCAAAGCACCACCCGTTAATGTTTTGCCTTTGTAAAAAGCTTTATGGTTTCATATCATGAATGTGAGCCGGTTTTTTACTCTATAGTCGCATGTCTCTTCTTCATCTCTTGCTCGGTTTTTCCAAGCTTATGCATTAATTCAACTATTAGAGCATCTAAGAATATAGCACTAGAAACCTCAAACATAGTTCCCAAAGGAGCTAGAGGTTCGTGGACACCAAGGATCTGTCTCGAAAAATAATCTTTTTTTCCATCCACTTTGGTCCTGCCCAGAAGGACTACAGAATGATCAGCTAATTTACCTAGTGGAGATTCGGGGAAGGATGTCACAGCCACGATCCTAGCTCCAGCATCCTTGGCAATTTTGGCCGCTGCCACAACTATAGTTGTTTCCCCTGAGCCTGAGATCCCCAATAAAATGTCATCCTTCTCTACGGCGGGAGTTATGGTTTCACCAATAACATAAACATTATAATACAGGTGCATAAGCCTCATTGCGAAGGCTCTGCTTACCAATCCACTTCTGCCAGCACCCATGACTAAAACCTTTTTACCATCATTTTTTGCCTCGATAAGAATCGCGATAAACTTTTCGAGATCTTCCGCATTAATATTTTCCACTGCGTATGAAGCGCTTGTAATGATCTCCTTAACAGAATCTTTAAAGAACTCCAATCTGATTTGACCCTCTTTTACAATATCATGTTGGTAAATAACCCTCTAAAACATTGTTTATTTGACAACCAAGACTGCGCATTGAGCAAATTTTATAGCTTCTTCAGCAGTGCTTCCTAACAGAAGTCTTTTAGGTCCAGTTATTCCCCTTGTACCCATAACAATAAGATCTATTCTTTCATCTTCTGCGATCTTAATAATTTCTTCAGCCGGGAAACCTTGAACTATTATTTCTTCATAGGACAAACCTGGTACCATTCCAGAAACTTTCTTAATATACTCTTGAGCCTTCGCACTCAAGTTTTTTAAATAAGGCACAATCTCTGATTTTGAAAGCCCTTGGAAAAGTCTATTATCTATAACGTATAGAATAACCACCTTTGCATTCGTAAGCCTCGCGATTTCTAGGCCATGGCCCGCAGCCTTTTCTGCATTAACTGATCCATCAATTGGAATAAGTATCGCCTTATACATACTCTTACCTCAGTCGCTGGGAAATTAATGTTTTAGCTTTAAAACAATTTCCCCTCCATAGTTCCTCTCAAAAATTGTTAATCGTTATCCATTCCATATTAAAGAAGTGTTGGCAACGGAAAGAACAGTCTAACATAGACCAAGATAATGAGAAGAATTAGAGAAAACCCCGATGTAACATAATCTTTCTTCTTAAGTTCAAGGATTTGAAGGCTTGTTCTTTTCTTTGCTCCCCATCCTCTAGACTCCATGGTTTCAGCCAACTCAAAACTTCTTCTAAGCGAGTTAGCTATTAAAGGAATTACGATAGGAACATAGTTTCGTATCTTTCTAATAAGCCGACCCTTTTCAAGCTCAAGTCCCCTTGACTTTTGTGCATCGCATACCCTATTAGTCTCCCTTGCCAAAACGGGGACAAATCTCAATGCCAATATGAGAGCAAAACAGAAGTCGTAAGGTATGTGCATCTTTTGTAAAGCCAAGCTAAAGTCGTCTGGTGATGTTGTTAAGAAAAAAATAGAAAAAGCAAGTATTAATACCATGAACCTAAGGGAAAACATAGAGGACAATTCTAGCATCTCACCTGTAACAACATAGTTTGTCTGAATTAGAGCGAAGAAAAGGTTTATTGCAAAAATAGCCACTGCGAAAAGAAATATCCCTCTGAGTGCCCCAAGCCATTCTTTCAAGATTTTCCCAACAACTACCAGTGGAATCAAAACCACCAAAATCAAAAGTTGAACAATTATAGTATCAAAAATCAAAGCTCCAACCAACATCACGGCTATGGTGAGAAATTTGACGCGAGGATCAAGATTATGAAGTGGAGAAGCTATCACTCTGTACTGGAATCCGTTGAAAAAATTCACAGTTTTTTATATCTCCCGTATCTTTTTTTAATGTAAGTAAAAGCTTCGTAAATATCGATTGTCTCTTTTGGAAAATTCAGATCCGAGAGTGAGTGAAAGAGTTCTGCTGTTTGAGGCAGAGTTAAACTAGTCTTTTCAATCAAGTCTTCATTTGTCAAGATCTGTTTAGCGGGTCCATCTGCAGCTACTCTGCCATGGGACAAGATGATAACTCTAGGACTACACTCCGCAATAAATTCAACATCATGGGTTACGGTGATAACGGTCTTGCCTTGATTTGTTAACTGCATAAAAAGGCTGCGTAACTGCCTCTTGAAGTCTGCATCTTGGCCTATGGTTGGCTCATCTATAACCAGAAATTTAGGTTGCCAAGCTAAGACACAGGCTAAGGCTACCCTTTTCTTCTCTCCTTCGCTGAGCATTAGTGGCGGTGAGGACCGGTATTTCTCAATCCTTAAGAGTTTTAAAACCCGTTCAACCCTCTCCTTGCTCAATTCAGCATCAAAGCCGTAGTTTCTTAAAGCAAAGGTTAGTTCATCTTCTACATCTCCGCAGAAGAGTTGATGATTCGGATTTTGGAAAACTAACCCAACTATTCTTGAAAGAGAAGCTACCGATGAAATTCTAGTGTCAACACCATCAATTAAGACCCTCCCAAAATCAGGTTTAAGAAGTCCATTCAAATGTTTAGCCAGAGTTGTTTTTCCAGCTCCATTCTCCCCCATTACTGCAACAAATTCCCCTTCATTAATTTCAACGGAAACGTCTTCAAGAGCTTTGACGTCCATGGGATAAGCAAATGAAATATTTTCAACCTTGATCATTCCCCAAGAGCCCTCCTCAGCTGAACTGTCATATCCCTCAGTGTTAGGGATATTGGTGGCGATAAAATGCCGTCTTCAACTAATAGTTGATATAACTTAGCGATCTTTGGAATCCCTAAACTTAATGGTAATGTTTCATTACAAGTGAAAATCTTCTCAGGTTCGTCGTCCATTTTTATTTCTTCATTTTCCATGATTAAAATTCTATCCGTGTACTTTGAAACCAAGTCAAGCCTGTGTTCAACCAAAAATATTGTGAGTTTAAGTTCTCGGTGAAGTCTCTCAATCATTTCCAGAGTATTCTTGGCTGAAACTGGGTCTAGGTAGGAGGTTGGTTCATCTAAAACTAAAATCTCAGGTTTCATCGCTAGCACTGAGGTAATAGCTACTCTCTGCTTTTGACCCTCTGAAAGTTCATGAGGCACTTTGTCTCTTAAACTAGTTATATCTGTAAGCTCAAGAGCCCAGTCAATTCTCTCTCGAATTTCGTTTTTAGGTAAAGCTAAGTTTTCAAGACCGAATGCAATATCTCGCTCTACCGACAGAGAGAGAAGCTGATTTTCAGGGTTTTGAGAAACAAACCCAACATGCTTGGCCAACTCCTTTGTAGGATGTTCTAACACATTTAGCTTAGCAACTTCAATTTTCCCGCTTAAAGCGCCTTTATAAAAATGCGGAATTAAACCGTTAAGACATCTGCACAGTGTTGTTTTACCGCATCCACTATGGCCAGTTAAGGTCACAAACTCTCCTTTATGTACGCTCAGATTTATGCCAGAAAGGGAAGGTTTAACGCAAGTTGAATATGTGAATTTCAGGTTATCTATCTCAATAACTGTTGAGGAACTCAATTGAGTTGTATACCCCTCTTAATAATCTTCAATGCCTCCGAAATGGCTTCTGAAACCTCTCCCTTACCTTTTACACCAGCAGCGGTACTATGCCCGCCTCCAATTCCTAAAAGTAGTTCTCCTAATGGGAATGCTACATGCCGTCCTAAATGGATATTGGTCTTTTCAAAGAAAGTTTTGGTTGACCTTAAATTGACTTCAATGTCGTCTTTTTTCTTACCCCCAATGATGGCGACATCGGCTCCTAAGATGATTAGGCCTCTTGCAGCTGAGGCTCCATGCGATTTTACATTAGAAGTTGTCAAAACCCAATCATTCACCTTATGAAGTTGAATGCGCTGAGCGGCCTTCAGTCTTGCAATTCTTTCAGATCTTGACAAGGGCGTTGATAAAAGAGCTAGTACTTTTTCGATATCGATTCCTTTTCTTACTAATTCAGTGATGATACAAAATGTTTGAGAGGAGGCGATTTTAAGATGTTTAGTTTCATATGCTATCCCCAATAGTAAAGCCATTGCATCTTTTTTCCCAAGTTGAAGTCGCATCTTTTTACTGAGGTTAAAGATTATTTCACATGTAGATCTAGCTTTTTCGTCTATTAGGCTAATTGATGAAAGTCTCTTCATCTTTGGATGAGGGGGATGATGGTCAACAACAATAGTAGTTTTTCCCAATCTTTCAATTACTTTGCCCCACTCCCCAAGCTGATGGATTGTGCTTGTATCTACAATGGCAACAAAATCAGCCTTATCAATTTTAGGACTTGTCGTTATGCGTACTGGGATTGTCTGCATCAGCTTCTTTGAGATTTGTTTAAGTCCCTCTACGGTTGCTATCTCACATTTCAGGCTAGGTTTTATCCTCTTTAGGACTCGTACAAATACATGAGCAGCAAGGATGGAATCTGGGTCTGCATTACGATGGCAAAATAGTATTCCGAATCTTACATCCTGCTTTAAGACAAATCCTCTGAGGGTCTTAACCTGCAACTTTAGGTTTTTCACCCAGTAGAATAGCCCCCGTACTCATTTCGATCAGAGCAAAAAAGCTTAGTCTGTCTATGATCTTTGAGTTTTCATAGACTAGTCTTCAGGTCTAAGCTTCATAGTCTTGAGTTTAGCTTGAAGATCTTGTTGCAACTCTGTAAGTCTTCCTCTGATTTTTTCTTCCTGTTTACTTAAAATTGAAGTTCGCACGCTTAGCAGTTCTTTTTTCTCAGACAACTCTTTTGTCAAAGAGCCTCTATCCTTCTTTACCAGTATGGCTCCTATAGACTTGTAGGCTATAATTTCATCAGTTACTTTTTGTAGTTCCGTTAAAGCACGTTCATTATCTGCTAATTCAAGTTCAACCTGTTGTTTTTGGACTACTATTGCTTGGAGGGTTTGTTGAAGCTGTTGTAACCTAGCTAATTGCTCCTGCAACTGCGCAGGTACTTCTATTGGCTCACTCATTATTGTACACCCAAAATCATAAACTTAGCTTGAATACTATAATGCAAGGAAGGTAAGGATTTATATGTTATCCTCCTTTTCGTCCCTTAACCTTTAGGCGTCAATAACTCTTTTCAAGCACATGACCCACCGGCAATAAGAATTTATTGAAGCTCTTAAGGCGGCTGTATCATTGGCTTTCACATCTACGACTAATACATCTCCCTTGACCTTAAGATCCACCTTAGACCTTGGCGTAGGAGAAGATCGTGTCTCTGGTTTTAATGCTTTGTAAATCCTTCTCGCATTATCTCCTGAATCTAAATCTATATGAAGCACCGCCGTCGCAAATGTCCTCATCCTTCTTGAATCTCCCATTTAATAATCCTTAATATTAAGGAAGGCCCAATTTCTAGGTTCTCTTTACAAGAAAAAAATGTCAACTTCGTCAAGTTTTGTTTAATATTGGAAACATGCATGTAAGCCTGATAGCCTTCCCACTGATTGTGAGATATTATTGGCATATTAAGTATCTCGCTTAAGGCTTTACTTATTTTTTGAAGTTCAGGATTAAAGGCGCTAAGTATACCTCCCCTCTTAACTTTTTTATGCGTTATACCGTATTCTCTTTGGAGATGATAATCACCTATAAATATAATTGGCGGAATTTGATTTAACCCTCGCTTCGAAGCCATGTAAAACTCAATTTTTCCAGGTCCCCCTTTCCATCTGCCGATAACCAAGATGTATTTAACTCTCAAAATTAATGCAAGGTTAGCCAAGCCATTCATACTAAGCTTACCTCGATTGGCTCTGGATGATTGAGGTATCACTCTGTTCAAATCTTTTAACAGGGTTCTAACAGAATTGGTTGGCTCCCTGGAGCTGGTGATAAGTAACTGTTTATTAGACATTGAATTTCACCGAATTAAAAGCTAATTTTAGGAGCATTAGACCTGACTTTAATGGGTCGTTTTTATTAATAGCTTATGGAAAAGGCGGGGTCATTTTCAGTAAATCTAAAGACAAAGGTAATATCGTAAAGAAAAAGAAAGGAGAGCGATTTTAACTTATTAATAGAGTTCTTTTTCTTTAAATCGCTGTTGGAGTCTTCCCTTAACCTTAACTCCGCTCACAATCTTTTCTGGTGAGGTATCGATCAGTCCGGTTATATTCTTAACAGTTAAACCACATAGACCATCAGCCAATAACCGATTCCTTATGCATATTGCATGTGTACAACTTGGGCCGTCGCATAAATCCTCAGTAGACTTGCAATAGACACCGTTGCCCCTAAACTGTATTTCCCTTTGGCTACATCTGAAAAACTCACAACTGGTAAAACATTTCTTTGCTTCCAACTGAAATTCCCATCCAGAATAGAAAAAATTAACAACTGCCTTGGAAACGCATATTATAATTCTGTTTAACAATATTTTAAGATTATGGTGCACTATTACTTTTCTCGTTAACTAAAATCATATCAAGCTGTTTTGTTAGATATAGTTAAACTTAGAGGCGTGTTATGCCCAAACATTTATTGAAAATTGCAAGCTATATTGACAATGAAGGATTTATTTATTGTCCAATTAAAAGAAATCTTGAATTGATTAGGATCAGTTTCCCCCTAAAATGTCCTCTATGTGGAGCAGTGTTCAACAAAAAGAATGAAATAAAATTTGTCCTTGAATATGAAATACTCTGATCTCCTGCTTTTGACCATGCGGAGGAAACGAAGAAGATTGTAAATCAAAGGATCAATAACTTTATTCTCAGAGGGCCTGTAGTCCAGTTTGGATAAGACGTTGATCATCAAGCCATGAGCGTAAGCCTCCGGAGCCGAAGATCAGGGGTTCAAATCCCCTCAGGCCCGCCACCTACCATTTTAAGTTATTAATTAGTTATTGAAATAAATTAAAACATCAACGGCAGAGAAGGTATATTTATGGCTGTAGAACTGGGTCCAGTTTTTCCATTCTACGTGGTAGTTGCCCTCTACATGGGGAAGATAGTTATTCTATCCTTCATCTGTACGTTTCTAGCTTGGCTTGGCATAAGGGTGCTAGATGCTTAACGCCTAGTATCTCTAAACGGCAAAAGATTGGAGAAAACCCCACATCTATTGGACTATTTTTAGCAGGTCTCTTCGTCTTTCTAGGGCTCGTTATTCATGGAGTCTTAATTACACCTATAGCAGTTGGAGGCCCTATCATTGAAATTTTAATT
>JBDRNN010000261.1:0-28739 GCA_043811145.1 Candidatus Bathyarchaeota archaeon | reverse complement strand
CCCGTCAATCTCCCTTTATACAAAGAGATTTCTGCTCGAATCATGACAATCCTTCGCAGTCATGCAGATAGGTTTGAAGGTTGGGGTATCGATGAAGCGTTTCTTGATGTGACTTTACGGGTTCAGACTTTTTCTGAAGCTATAAAATTGGCGCAAGAGATTAAAAATGAAATTTATGAAAAAGAAAAGCTAACCTGCTCCATCGGTGTTGGACCGAATAAGCTTGTGGCCAAGATAGCTAGCGACCACAAGAAACCCGACGGCTTAACAGTAATCGAGGAGAAAAATGTGAAAACGTTTCTCTCTCCTCTGCCTGTTCGTAAACTGCTCTGGGTTGGTATAAAAACGGAGCAAAAACTCAATGAGATGGGCATCCAAACAATAGGCGATCTGGCCAACTACGACGCATCAATATTGAAAGAAAAGCTCGGAGCTATGGGTATACAATTAGGTTTTTCAGCACAGGGAATCGACAGAAGCAAGGTTCAAGAACGATCAGAAATAAAGTCAATAAGTAGAGATACAACCTTCGAAGAAGACACAGCTGACTCTGAGCTCATCTTTAAAACTTTAGATGCGCTTTCAGAGGATGTTCACAAACAGCTAACAGAATCTCATTTCACCTTCAAAACAGTTACAATAAGAGTTCGATACGAAAATTTTGAGACCCACACTCACAGCAAAACACTGCCTTTCCTTACAAATCAACTAAACGATGTAAAAAGAACCGCTCGCGAACTTGTTAAAGACTACCTGCACCCTGACAGAAAAATCCGACTTATAGGTGTACGACTCTCCAGTCTATCGTCAGGTGAGAAACAAAAACAGCTAGTCTAACCAAAAACCTCATTCGTGTTATTTAGTAACCTCTTCCCTTACCCCTAGAATCTTCGCAATCGCGTTCAAGCTTTTTCCGCTTAGACGTCTTGGGAGAAATTGTCTAACCAGCGCAAAATCCTCTGCATTCACCGCTCTCAAAATTCTCAACACTGCTAGGTAAACCCCGCCCCCCACAACTACATAAAGAGGCAACAGCCATGGGGTCATCCATAAAGCCTGAATTGCAATTAAGACAGTCATCATCACCAAAGATGCGACCCAAGCTTTCCCATATGCACCTTTATCAAAACGAAGTTCGAAAAACTTCCTCAACCTAATGCTGGGATATACGAAAAGAACAACAATCAAACCTGCCTTAGCGAAAGCTGCTCCAATAATTCCTAGAGGTGGCAACAACAATATGAACAGAGCCACATCCACTAATATCGCAAATACGCCCGCCTCAAGAAGTATCCTTGTCCTACCCAACGATAACATGAGGTTGTAAACTATTGTTTCCATACATACTAAAGCTGCAGCACCTGAAATTATAGCCAGAGGCAAAGCAGCATCCAAGTATTGGCTTCCCACAAAAAGTAAAATATCCGGATAAGCAATCGCAGCTAATCCAACAGCACACGGCACAAAAATAAAGCAAACATATCTAGAAGCCTTGAGGGCGGCTTTTTTTAGGGTATCCACTCCTCGTCGACCATACATCTCTGAGAGCTGAGGAAACAGTGCTAAGCCAATGGATCTTGAAGCCAGCATTGGAATATTGGACGCGGCAATTGCCATTGTGAATATAGCTAAAATTGAAAATTCACCTAAACCCAGTATTAAATATCTTTCGATGTAGAGTGAAAAATAGGCCAACATCTCCGTGGCATAAAGTGGAATAGAATATCTGAGTAACTCTCTCGATGGAAACGCTACCGGCTTTACTTTGAAAGGTTTGGATACAAATAGTGACATCAACCCTAATCCTACAAAGTCTCCTATCACCCACCCAATCACAACACCCATTAACCCATAACCGAGCAGAAGGAACGATATAGCACCACCAACTCTAACCATTCTAAGCGCAATGTACGCCAAAGATGCCTCCCTAAGTTTTCCTAAACCATAGAGGGAACCAGCGAGATAACGAGTGAAAAGCATAGCAAAGATATCCAGAGCCAATATGCTGAACAAAATTTGATAGGCTTCAGTGCCTAAAACAAATCTAGATATAAAAGTTGAAGCCCCAAAACATATTAAAGCCAAAACAACACTGGAAACTAATCCATATTTAGAAACTCCCTGAAAAATTCCCTTCGCGACATCCAGCCTTCCCTTACCGATGTTCTCAGCTATGTATTTTGTTGCAGCTGAAGGTAAGGCAAGAGCTCCTATCTCTACAAACAGCAGAGCAATCATAGATAATGCTACAAGGACCCCTATCTCAGTAACTGAGAGAATCCTAGTGGCAAAGGCGTAGTAGGCCAGGATGGCAATGCTGCTGACCAAGCCTTGAGTGAAAGCCCACGATGCCCCCTTCGCCACCCTAATACTGGGAGGTGATGTGGCCTCTGCTGCAGCACTCATACTGGTAGATGAATGGGCCGTTTTATATAACGCTTCATGCAGACTTCTCTCAGATAATCTTAATATACGGTGGCCTTCATATCTAAACTTCCGAAAAGGTTTTGAAAATGCCCGGTGAATTTGCTGCAAGAAAGCTGAAAACAAGTAAACAGCACTTCAGGTGGAGCGATAGATACTACAGCCGGAGGATTTTGAACCTCGATATCAAAGCCGATCCTCTCGCAGGTTCTCCTATGGGCAGAGGAATTGTCCTACAGAAGATAGGAATTGAAAGTCGACAGCCCAACAGTGCCGTTAGAAAATGTGTTAGACTTCAACTTATAAAAAATGGAAAAACCGTCACAGCTTTCCTTCCAAGGGATGGTGCCATGAATTTCGTGGAGGAGCATGATGAAGTTTTAATCTGCGGAATTGGTGGTCCGAGAGGTAAATCTTACGGTGACCTACCCGGTGTGCGTTATCAGGTAATCGCCGTTAACAATGTTTCTTTAAAGGAGCTTATTGCAGGAAGGAAACAGAAGCCAGCACGTTAACGTGAGGCTAGAGCAACTCTCTCCTTTTCATTTCTCTTGGAAACTGCGTAGCTTTTACTATCATTTTGAGCGGCAAGGACTATTTCATCCGCCAATACTTCATCCGCTGTCTTTATGTTACTAAAAGAAGCTTTCCTAACTCCCTCGCTTAGATATCTTAACGCTAAATCTATCCTTCTCTGAGGAGCGATGTCTACTGCAACATGATACACTATCCCACCATAGCCTATTCTAGTTGTATCCTCGCAGGGTGCTGAATTTTCAATGGCCTGTGTCAAGATCTCTAATGGATTCTTTCCAGTTTTCAGATGAGCTATCTCCAAGGCATTCTTAACCATTTGTATCGCTCTCAGCTTTTTCCCTCCATTGGGTCCAGGTCTCATTAGCTGATTTAACATCCTCTCTACAATTGAGATTTGCGATTTTTTAAATCGCTGATTTTCATGTCTTCCGCCTGAATGGGGAAGGTATATGGGTTTTAGGTTAATGTATCGCGCTAGTCCAGGATCCTTAATCTCAATCCCTTCGAAACTCCATTTTCCGAATAGCTTAATTGATAACGTTTCAACTTCAGTCAATCTGTCCACTTCAGCGCATCATATCTAACTCTT
Source organism: Candidatus Bathyarchaeota archaeon (assembly GCA_043811145.1). GTDB lineage: Archaea > Thermoproteota > Bathyarchaeia > Hecatellales > Hecatellaceae > JBDRNN01. Next base: position 25,189 of record JBDRNN010000261.1, on the reverse strand, counting down.
CTATTCTCTTTTTTTAGAGCCAGGATTTAAGCATTTACACACAGGGAGTAATGTCCTGACGGATAACCTAACATTGCTAAATTAAGACTGGAAAGTTTTAAATCAACATACTGTTGTATAATCTAGCACCGCTATCAAAGGCTAAGTGAAAAAGTAAATAACGGAAAAAGTATATAGCAGGCCGAAAGGCTTTATAAAGTAAATCTGTAAACATGGAATTACGTGGAGGTTAAATTATTGGCTGACAAACCCCATTTAAACATAGTTGTAGTAGGACATGTCGATCATGGAAAATCCACCTGTATGGGTCATATGCTCTTCTTGACGAATGCAGTTAGCGAGCGTACAATAAAGGAATATGCCGATCAATCTGAAAAGACTGGAGCTGGAGAGACCTTCAAATTTGCATGGGTAATGGACAAATTGAAGGAAGAACGAGAAAGAGGAGTAACCATAGATCTTTCCTACTGGAAATTCGAAACTTCTAAGTACAGCTTTACAATTATCGATGCCCCCGGCCACAGAGACTTTATCAAAAACATGATTACCGGTGCCAGTCAAGCTGACTGCTCAGTCCTCGTTTCTTCTGCGAGGAAAGGAGAGTTTGAGGTTGGCGTTGAAGCTGGAGGACAGTCAAGGGAGCATGCCTTCTTGTTGAAGACCCTCGGTGTGAATCAGCTTGTTGTAGCTATCAATAAGATGGACGATGCAACCGTTAATTACAGCCAAAAACGGTTTGAAGAATGTAAACAACAGGTTGAACATCTCCTAAAAACAGTAGGTTTCGATGTCTCTAAAATAAACTTCATACCCGTCTCAGCCTACGTGGGAGATAATTTAACAAAACCTAGTGACAAAATGCCATGGTATAAGGGACTAACCTTAGAAAAAGCTTTAGAAACCTTTGAAGTTCCACAAAAGCCGATAAATAAACCACTAAGAGTCCCAGTTCAAGACGCTTATACCATTACGGGTGTAGGAACGGTACCTGTAGGTCGAGTTGAGACAGGCGTTATGAAAGTTGGCGATAACGTTATCTTTATGCCATCAAACAAAAAAGGCGATATAAAATCTATTGAAAGCCACCACCAAAACATGCCTCAAGCTGTACCTGGAGACAATATCGGCTTCAACGTAAGAGGCCTGGGGAAGGGCGATATTGGACGTGGAGATGTATGTGGGCCTGCTGCAAATCCTCCAACTGTTGCTAATGAGTTCATAGGTCAAATAATCGTAGTCTATCATCCTACATCTATTGCTCAGGGCTACACTCCTGTACTTCACGCTCACACAGCTCAAATGGCATGTAAATTCACTGAACTGATTAGGAAGATTAACCCCAGAACAGGCGAGACTTTGGAAGAACATCCCGCATTCCTCAAGACAGGAGACGGTGCTTTAGTGAAGCTTGCTCCGATAAGACCGTTGGCCATAGAACCCTATGCAGATATACCTCAGCTGGGAAGATTTGCCATAAGAGATATGGGTACAACTATTGCAGCTGGAATAGTTAAGGAGATAACACAAAAAGGATAAAAAAAACACTTCCTTTTTCAGTTGATGCTGAATCGTTACATAGAGGCTTTCATCTTTGGTTCAAAAGGCTAGAATTCGTCTCACAAGTGCCAACCAGAAGAAGTTGGACGCAGTTTGTGGAGAAATAAAAGGCATAGTTGACAAGATAGGAACTAAAATTACAGGTCCTATACCGCTCCCTACCAAACGTATTCTACAGCCAACTCTAAAGAGCCCTTGTGGCGAAGGCACCTCGACTTGGGATAGATTTGAGCTTAGAGTTCATAAACGTCTTATCGAAGTTGAGGCTAACGAAAGATTGATGCGTAGAGTTATGCGGGTCAGAGTTCCCGACGACGTTTTCATTGAGATCAGTCTCATATAATTTTAAAAACTTTTTTTAACCATTTATAAAATTCTCTAAACTAGAAAGGTTACTCTTCTCTCTTCTGCAATAGATTTTTAAAAAATAATATTTCTATTTTTAGTGGATTCACACAAAAATAAAAAAATGTAGATTATAATCTAAGACGTCAAGATTTTATCCGCTTCTTCTTTATAGGCGTTCATCACGTAAGGAATTCCAGAGATTTTTTCCGCTTCTTCTGTGAGAGACATCAGATCTTTTCTTGAGATCGTTGAGATCTTAAAGTTTCTGCTACCTGCCATTAATTGTTGTAATCCCACTCTCATTTTCTGGCAGAATGTATAGATACCTATTGCGCCTAGAGGAATCTTTTTCACCGCATCCCCATACCTTTCTTTAAGTTCCTCATACAAGACAAAAATCTGTTCTACTGTGTTACCGTATTTCGAAACTGTTTTAGGTAAGTTGCCTTCTTTCAACCATTTTTCGATGTTCTTTCCTACCATACCTGGTATCATTAGGGCTCTTCCCATGCAAACTGCCTTTACATATGGGCTGCCCATGGAAATTGCTTTGAATACTCCATCTTCCGTTGAAAATCCTCCAGCAATCGCAATATCCGGAACTCTTATTCCATTCATTGAAAGTTTTTTACAGAAATTGTAGGTAAGAGCTTCAAGATGGAATGTTGGGATGCCCCACTCATTCATCATAGACCATGGGCTCATTCCTGTACCACCTGGAGCGCCACCTATTGTAATAAGATCCAACTTAGCTTCTGCCCCATAGCGTAGTGCCATTGCAAGTTCTACTGCCGAGTATGCTCCTGTCTTGAGTGTTATTCTTTTAAACCCAATTCTGCGTAGACGGTCTACCTCCTCCATGAAAGATTCTTTACTTACGAAACCGAGACGCGAATGTCGTTCAAACTCTTTGATTGCTCCATCATTGAAGGCTCTTTGGACTTCAGGAAGTGTTGGTTCAGGTGTTACGATATATCCTCTCTTTTTGAGTTCAAGTGCTCTTTCTAGAGTGCTAACTTTTATTTCTCCTCCAATACATTTAGCACCTTGTCCCCATTTCAGTTCAATTGTTTCAAGTTCATGTTTTCTTGATATGTATTCTGCTACTCCTATCCTTGTATCTTCTACGTTCATCTGCACAAGGATTTCACCGTAGCCTTCGTAGAATTTTTTATAAGTCTCTATTCTGCGATCCATGTCTGGAGACTTAGTAATCTTGCCATTAGTGTCCAGTTCAAGTAGGGGATCTATGCCACATACATTTTCGCCACACACAATCGTGATACCTGAGATAGCGGCTCCTACTGCAAAATGCTCCCAATTTTTTCTACCTATATCTGTGGATCCTAATGCACCCGTGAAAATGGGTAAGCGCATCTTAGTCTTTTTTTCCCATCCATATTCTGTTGATGTATTAACTATGGGGAATAGTGCAGTATCAGGTCCAGCCTCAACTCCTTCAGGTAATCCCTCTGCTCCGCAGGCATAACCTTGAATATTAATGTGAGAATAGTCTACTGGATAGTTTTTGTCTGCACCAGCAGTTATACTTCCAAAAGGTCCTGGATAAATTAATTCACGACCTCTGAATGTTGCTACAAAAGTTTCACAGTTACCTCTACATCCGTCAAGGCAAGTTGTACATATTCCGGACATAGGAACCACATTTCTTGTGCGGTTATATGTTCCTGTTGCTTCATTGGCATTCGGTCTTCTCAAATTCATCTATATCATACTCTAACAAACAGGATATAGGTAAGTGATTTCCTATATATATCAGTTATGCATAACACAATATGAGCGACTTATGAGTTATTTTCCAGAGAGAAAGCTAATCGAGGTCTTGAAAATACTTAGTGAACAAAGAGAAGCGATAGGCGCTCGCATGGTAGCTAAACAGCTGAGCGAAAGAGGATACAAGCTAGACGAAAGGACGGTACGGTATCATATGAGAATTTTGGATGAAAGAGGTTTAACAAAAAATCTCGGTTACGATGGTCGAATGATTACGTCTAAAGGTCTCGAAGAGATAAAAAATGCCTTGCCTTCTGACCGTATGGGTTTCATAATAACAAAGATCGGGTCTTTAATTTTTAACATGGATTTCGATGTTAAAACTGGTAAAGGTAAAGTGATTGTTAATCTGGCTGTTATTGATAAAGGCAACCTAAAAAAAGTCTTGTCGATTATTAGGCGGGTTATAAAATCGGGTTTTGCTGTCTGTCCAAGAATAAGAATTTTTGATGAAGGAGAAAAATTTAACCAATACACTGTTCCAAAAGGAAAGGCAATACTTGCAACACTGTGTAGCATAACCTTAGATGGCATATTGCATAAAGTAGGCGTTCCGGTAACTCCGAAGTTGGGGGGGGTTCTTCAATTTTTGAACGGTGAACCAAAGAGATTCACTGAAGCTATATGCTATACGGGTTCAACTCTCGATCCCCTTGACTTGTTTGCCATGAAAGGGTTAAGTTCTGTTTTAAAAGTTGTAGAAACAGGAAATGGGCATGTGTTAGCCAACTTGCGTGAAATTCCAATGAATGCAATCCATAAAGCAAGGGAATGTTTACATGAGGCTAATAAATATGAAATTGATGGGATGTTGAAAATTGGAGAACCTAATGAACCAGTATTTGAAATGCCAGTCGGCACTAATCTGTCGGGTATAGCGTTAATTGGGGGGACAAATCCGTTAGCTGCTGTGAACGAGAAAGGAATTGCAATAGGAACAAAAGCTATCGAGCAACTGATTGATTTTGGAAGCCTTATACACATAGATGACATATAGAAAAATTTTACGAAGGACCATTAACAACTTTGCTTACAGGATTTATGAAATCTCACTATGTATAAGAGATTAATAACAATGAATTGACCAAGGTTAGTAGGATAATTCGTAACTGGTTAACTGGCCTGTTAGAAAAGGTCACTCCCCCCAGTTATACTATCCTTGAAGTGGGCGTAGGTTGGAATCCACCGACTACACCCTTGAGAAACTTCAGGGTCGGGTGCGATGTTTACTTGCCCGAGCTTGTTGAAAGCCCAAATATAGAGAAAGTTCCGTTAAACGCTAGATTTCCCTTGTTTGTACCACAGGATGATGATTACATAGCAAAATTGCCTTTTCCAAATCCATATCAGAGACATCTGATAGGGATGCATAAAAAATATTTTCAGAACAAGAGTTACATAACAAAACGATTCAAAGGATACGGCCATCTTTATGAACATAAAATGGTTTTCGCCATTAAATTCTCCTCCATGTCAAATCTAGCTCGCTTGAAGCTAACGCTTATGCTAAGGCTGGCTACCTTGATTCTTCTCTATTATTCTGCTGGGAAAAGATTCAAGGCTGTAGAGCGGTTTAAGTTACTTTTCCTGTGCTTCGCTAGAATGTAAACGATTCAAACTAAATATATGGCGCCGGGAGAGGGATTTGAACCCGCGAGACCCAGAAGGGCCACAGGCTTTCTTTATAGGTCAAACTCAAGGCTTCCGCTTTAGCTCGGTGGATTCGAGCTGAATCTGCGCTTTTGACCACTCAGCCATCCCGGCACTTATATCACTTAAAACACTAGCTACTTGTAAACATTCTGCTCAAACATGATCTAGATATCAAACAAGAGAAAATTTCGTTATTTGCTTATAGAATTGTTAGTAACTAGAAGATTCTTAACAATCTGCAGTAGTTTTTGTCCTTCTCGCTTATAGTCAATGATAGGTATTTCAGAAAAAACCGTACTCTTCTCAGCGATTAAACCTGAGATAGCCAACACAGGTGGCGTAGCTTCTCTGATATACCCCTCTAAATCTGCTTTCTCTTTAGCCGTAACAATTTTAGGCAGATTTTTATTAAAAATCAGACTTCGAAATCCCTCTAAAATTATAAGATCCAGCTCTTCCCACCAAAACAAATCTAATATCTTACCCAAATCCTTCTGGACGGTTTCAGTTTTCCGGATTATGGTTATTTCTTTTTGCGCTACAGTTGAGATGATTTTTGCTCCAGCCCTAGCGTATCTTTCACTATCTGTTCCCTGCGTGTCAATCGTAAAATCAGCATCATGGATATGTTTCAATGAAGCGATTTTTAGACCTTCTTTTGTAAGGTTCGCTATTAAAAATTCAACTACTTTCGTTTTACCTGACGCTTGGCTTCCAATTACAGCCATAATCGGCGACGTTTTTCTCGTCATAAATGCTTGTCTCCGATGTAACTTTAATCCTCTAATAAGCGATTTGCATGTTTACATGCACAATTTAGCTTTAAACTTTTTTAGCTTAAACTTACAGTATAATATTGCGATAAATGTTGTCAAAATCTTCTAGAACCCAGCTAAGAGAAACAGTAAAGAGATTAACACAGCGTACGCAGAAAACAAAATCTCATATCAAAGTTATAAATGAAAGATGTACTGGTTGTGGTCTTTGTGTTAAGTTCTGTCCGAGCGGTTCTTGGGAGATGGAAGATGTAGCTGCTTGGAAGTACGGTATGGAATTCTGCCTTGAATGTGGAACATGTTTCAATCTGTGCGTTGTCAAAGCAATTGATTGGAGTTATCCTCTTGGAGGAGAGGGAATAATCTCCAAGCTTGGGTAATTAGCACATTGAGCTGGGAGGTTGTTATCCTTGAAAAGCTGCTTTCATAACTTCTTCAAGCGAAAGAGTATGTAATGGAGCCAGCCGAGTTAGAAACCCCAAAAATAAAGGTGCGTATTTAGTCATTAACTCTCCGATTGCATCTGCATGAGACTTCCTCACGAAGCATCCATGTTTCATAATCGTAGTGCCTATTTCATACATCATCCTGTTGAAGGTATCCAAACCCACCTCTTTTAATATATAGTCCTGAGCTAATTGTCCATACTGCAGGTCTCCTGCAATGTAACTATTTTTCCATGTGGTCTCATATTTCCGTAATTTTTTAGATGAAGTATCTCCCGAATTTATAGCTTCCTCTGCAACTTCAGCAGCAATCCTTCCCGAAACAGCTGCAGCCTCATATCCGGCTCCATCAAATGGGCAGGCGAATCCTGCTGCGTCACCTGTGAGGAGCACTCCATTACCATACGTTCTTTCGACTGTTTCATATATAGGGACTAAATGAGCTGAATATTGGGCTAATTTCGCATTTCTAATTTTTCTCTTAACTTGAGGAAGTTTAATGACGTTCTGAAGATACTGGAACATATTATGCTTCATAGTATCTAGCCCGCATCCGATGCCTATGCAAAAATCCTCCTTTGAAGGAAACATCCAAGCAAAACCTCTAGGACAAATTTTTTTCCCATAAAATATTTCGACTCCAGTACCGATTTCATCACTGAACCTTTTAGTAATCTCTTTCGATGGTAAAGAAAACGTATACTTTACACATAGGGCAAGTGATCTAGTAGACCAATTTTTCCTAGATTCAATTCGCCTAGAAACAATTGAATTAACACCATCTGCTCCAATTACAATCTTTGAGTAGAATTTTTCTCCCTTATCTGTAACAACTCCTCTAATGGCCCCCTGATTACTGACTATCAGATTTTTCACCAATGTGGAAGTTTTTACGGTAGCTCCAGCCTCTTTTGCGAACTGTCCAACCCAAAAATCCCACTTTGGTCTATGTACCGTGTACCCATACTCTTCCCTTCTGCTGTAGCAGAACTCTGTACATTTATCTTCGTAAGGTAAAAAGAAAGACCACTTGTTGATTGCTCTCTCAACAGGTCCTTTTTTCATCCATGGGAATTCCTTGAATATACTTATAGGAAGAAGTTCGCCACCTACGCTTTTTTGACCTAAATATTTTCCCCTTTCAAATATGAGCGTTTTTAAGCCCTTTTCTGCAGCCATCTTCGCAGCTATGGATCCAGCAGGCCCAGCTCCTACGACTATTATATCATAACTTTTGGTCATTAATCTGGCCCCAAGTAAATGTTTAATGTATTAATTTTACTCATCTTAAAAAGGGTTGGTTCCGCTATCTTAGGGAGCAGAGACATGAATCCCAAACTTACAGGTAAGAAAGAACTTGATTTTTGGAAGAAAATCATTCTAGCCCTTGATGAAAGTGTACCTTTCTATAATTTTGTAAACTCTATAATTTCTTTCGGCCAAATTCAGCGATGGCGAGAGAAGGGATTACGAAGTTTTTCGATAGACGGTATGAACATTCTAGATGCTGGAATAGGACTTGGCGGTATGTCAATCACAGCGAAAAAATTTTCGAACCCAAAATTAATCGTAGGTCTAGATGCTTCTTGTATAATGTTGAAAAAAGTTTGCGAAAACATTAAAAAAACAAATAACATAAACATCCTTCCAGTTAACGGAGTTTTTGAAGCTTTACCGTTTCGCGAAGGTATATTTAATGGTGTGATATGCGGCTTCTCTTTTCGTGATGCCATTAATATGGATGTTTCTCTTGCTGATCTTAAGAGAGTTATCTGCAGTAATGGGGAGTTACTTATTGTCGAAGTTGGAAAGCCGGACAACTTGGTCGTCCGAAGTGTTTATGCTTTATTTTGGAAACTTATTGTTCCAACTCTTGCACGATTCGCCTTAGGAACTAAGCTTAAATCTAACCCATGGACCTGGCTATATCACACGTATGATAACCTCCCATCTAATTCCAAGCTTCTTGATAAAATTTCTAAACAGTTCAAATCAATTAAAAAGAACGAGCACTATTTTGGGTGTTTGATAGTTATCTACGCAAAGAGTTGAGATTGGCGTAAAAGATTTAAGAGGTTTATTTCGTTATGAAGTTTCACTTGTGAGGTTGAACTATTGGTTGCTTACGGCTTGCACAAAAGAACTGTGTCGAAGCACACGGTTAATTTTACTTATTTCTTAGGAGGCATAACCCTCACCTGCTTAGCTGTTCTTTTAATTACAGGGATAGTTTTAGCCATATTTTACGTGCCCGATACTAATCTTGCATATGAAAGTGTAGCTTCTATCTCAAGCCAGTTTTTTTTAGGTGAGTTTTTTAGAAGCCTACATTTATGGTCAACTCATGCAGTAATTATCGTCCTCATATTACACTTAGCTAGAGGTTTTCTCGTAGGTACCTATAAGCATCCAAGGGAATTTACTTGGTTGAGCGGTGTAGGTCTTCTCTTAATTGTTTTTTCTCTAGCCTTAACTGGTTCGCCTCTAAGTTTGGATGTTGAAGGTTATGGAGCTACCTATTTCATTGCTGATATTTTTGGAGTTTTTCTAACCGGAGATATTATTATACAGTCGGTATTTGCTCACTTCTTCTTCCTACCCCTGGCTCTAGGCTTGCTATTGATTGCTCACATCTATCAAATTAGAAAATACGGGTTATCTGGGCCTATACTCCAGTTAAGCAATGGAGGAGAGAAACCTACCTATGAAAGAGAAATACCTTACTTTCCAAACTACCTCATAAACCGTTTGGTAACTATAATGATTGTTTTAGTCGTGCTGGTTGTTCTGTCTGCTGTTTTTCCACTTCCATTAGGCGATAAGATACTTCTAGGTAGCACCGTCGAAATGGTTAAACCCCATTGGTGGCTTTTATGGCTTTTTGTATTTCAGCGTTTAATGCCCACTTTTGCAGGCTTCAATTCTTTAATCCTGATAGGAATCATAGTAATACTTGGACTTCTTCCCTTTTTGGATAGAGGGAAAGAAAGACATCCAAGTAAAAGGAAATACTGGATACTTGTATTCTCCCTTGCACTGGCAGGGTTCATCATGGCTACTATATACGGTGCACTACTGCCAATCTAAGGTGTTAATGTTAATTGTCCCTTACAAGAAAACCGGAAGAAATTTCCACATCCACTTTAGGAGCTGATAAACTTGGTAACCTGGATAGCTAACCAGCTTGCATCTTTATCTGGGAATGATGCTGTCGAAAAGTTTGATATTTCAAGGTTAAGCTATCCCCCACAATATATCCTGGAGACGAGTAAGCACGATATAATTAACGTAAAACCCTTCACCAGCAAAGAAGTTTTAAAAATACTGGAATATTGCCTAGACAACAAAATTCCAGTAACTCCAATTGGAAATCTTACGAGTATGAGAGGTCAGGCCATTCCTGTGGAGGGAGGAATAACTCTCGACACAAGCAATTTATCCGGTGTTAAGGAGATTGATCATGATAACTTAACGGTTTCGGTTTTACCCGGAACCACTTATGCTGAACTAACTCGTGTTTTAACAGAAGAAGGATATAAAGTTCGAATTCTTCCTTTGAAAGGCATAAACGCCACTATCGGAGGTTTTGTTGCAGAAGGAGGTTTAGGTATTGGCACCCTAAAACACGGATCAGTAGCCTCTGAGATTCTTCATATGAATTTTGTTTGCCCGTATATTGACATAAATCGCATTTACAACTACCTTTTTGTTCATCCTAAAGTTTCCTATTATTATCAAACCGAAAAGGATCCCATAATTAGCACTGGTGGAGGAAAAGTTTCAACTTATGGCTCTGGGTACAACCTCAAAGAGCTTCTCTTAGGATCGGAGGGCACTTTGGGAGTAATAACCCAGATCACTCTTGCCATAAAACTCATACACGCATCTCCCACATATGTTCTATATCGCTATCAGAGTGAATTAGATGCTTCAGAGGCTTATACTGAAGTTATGTCGAGTCGAAGACTTCCCTACTTTGTCTCTATCTTTGACGATGCATATCTGAAACAGCTTCAAGCTGCAGAATTGTTCTCTGCACAGTCTTATTATTTGCTTGTTGTAATTGATGAGGATGACTCTGAGTTAAATAAAAATAGAGCCGAATTTTATGATTCGATGCTTACTAAAAAAGGAGAGAAGTTAGAACCTCACTTGGCTGAAGTGGCTTGGAAGATCCTATCCGTGGGATCAAATTTCACTCAACAGGAATCGAACCACTCCATCGTTGAAGAGATAAAAACGCCTAATAACAAAATCTCAGAGGCAATTGCCATAAAAGCCAACATATGCAAAGATACCTCTCTGAATATCGCTTCCATGGTATGCTCAATATCAAACGCCGAAAATCTGTTTTGTTTTTCAACGAAGGTGAATAGATCCGACGAGGTTTCAATGAAAGCATTCAATGGTCTATCATCAAGGCTCAGGATCGAGTTAAGCGGACTAGGAGCATTTCCCTATGGAATTGGCTTAGTAAACATCGGGTTGTTAGAACAAGTGTTTCCTTCACAGACCAGAATAATGCGTTCGATAAAGGAACGAGTCGACCCCCATGGGATACTAAATCCTCGAAAACTCTTCAGTCAGGAAAGGCTTAGGATGGGAATCTAGGTGACCGAATCTTGAGAACAAACTGGCTAGAACTTTATGAGGGTTTATTGAAAGATTTTGGAGCTGAGAAGGTTACAACTGATACACTTGAAAGAATTGCTTATAGTCATGATTTAGCGCCAGTTATAGGCCCAGTTAGAACTACTGTTATTAGAATATTTTTCCGAATGATCCCTGACATAATATTCAGGCCTAACACTGCAAGCGAAGTATCAGAAGTTGTTCGTCGGGCGCATATAGTTGGAATTCCTATTACACCCAGAGGAGCATCTACCGCATCTTTCGGGGGGGCGGTTCCAGGTAGGGGTGGTCTCTTACTTGACTTGACAGGTATGAACGAGATTTTAGACTTTGACAAGAACGAGATGGTAGTGAAGGTTCAAGCTGGAGTGCGATGGAAGGACCTTCAAGACTACCTTAATACGAGAGGCTATATGTTAGGCGCATATCCTAGTAGCGCCCCTTCAGCAACTGTAGGTGGATGGATATCAACTGGAGGCTTAGGTATTGGTAGCTTAAAATACGGTTCAGTTGGAGAGCAAGTGACCAGTTTAAAGGTTGTAACTCCTACAGGTGAAATTATCAATACAACAAATAATAATCAGATACTTTTCGCATCAGGATATAACCTAAACTGGCTATACATAGGAGCTGAAGGAACTTTAGGAACAGTTACAGAGGCTGTCATTAAAGTTTATCCAAAACATGACAGGATTCTTCCTTTAGCCTACAGTTTCAAAAGTTTAGCAGACGCTCAAACTCTCCTAATAAATCTACTGCATTCCAACATCAAACCTTTCCATGTAGAGTTTCTGGATCAAGGCTGCCTTGAGATGAGCAAGAAACTAAAACTAAAGCTACCTGAGGCTGACGCCCTCCTTTTAATTATTTTTGAAGGAGAAAACTTGGAAGTTGAGAGGGGATCTCAAACTTTCCACGATCTTTGCGCTAATCTAATTGAAGAAGGTAAAGCTGCATTCTTGCCTTCAGCAGGAGAAGGTCTTTGGGAAGGAAGATTTATGCCTCTTCGGGTTAAGAGGTTAGGACCTTCATTTCTCGGTGAAGAGGTAATTATACCTCTAAATAAAATAGAGTTTTTCATAAAAAAATGCCATAGATATTCTCGGCTTTATCGTGCACATGTTGCAGTAAAGGGTTTTGTAGCCGCCCATAACTCCATGGTTATGATGCCGTCCTTTTTTTTAAGCGAGAAGAGAAAATTTCAGTTTATACTTTCTTACCCTCTATCTAAAGATATTGTTAACTTGGGAATCAAATGTAACGGGAAGCCCTACGGAGCAGGTTTATGGAACTATTTCTTTATGAGGTTAGGTAAAGGACAACCGGCTGTCGAGTTCATGAAGCTTGTTAAGATGAGCATCGACAAAAAAAACAGTTTCAACCCTAGCAAAACAGTCTCTGTTAGAACAAGGCTTAGATTTGACAAGTGGATAGAGGATGAACTTGGATTCCCCGCAGCAGCCATTGTTTTTAACATAGGTCTGATAGTTTTAGGATGGATCACAAAGGCCTATAGGTTCATCATAAATGTTTTCTACCCAAAATATTGAATTGGCACAATGTTTTATAAGTTCCAGCTGCGGAAATTAGTTTCACCTTGGTCCTTGACACCCGCAACTCAAACGTGAAACCATGGATAGCATCCCACCCGTCCATATCCAAATGGCTGGATTCCCTCGGAAACAAGTATTTTGCATCAGTTTTCGCATACAACTATTTCACACGACTGGGTCGTTCACCCGAAGATGTTCTTGAAGAATTCGAACAGTTGAAAGGAAAAGAACTCTACAAGCACATAGATACACTTCAAAATTGGATCAGACGACAAGAGACCTTGAGTTCAGGTCACCGTCAAACAGCTCTACGGTGGAGTCATCCCTGAATGGCGCATCATAGCAACACCAACTTTGGCGGAGACGACAGCGGACACATTATGGAGTGTACAGTACACGTTTCCAGCTGAAGGAAACTTCCACGTCATCGGGAAGATCAACACGGTCTTCGGCGACAGCTTCACTTTGATGTCACTGTTCGTTGACACAGGAGCAAACCCAATTCCCATAAGCCCAATTCAGGCAGTCTTCATCGCATTCGGCATCGCACTGGCTGGTGGAGGAGCCTACTACGCAAGGAAAAAGTAACCATTTTTATATTAGAAGGATATCATCATGAAAGCAGGAACTAAAAACACAGTACTCGGAGCTCTTCTACTCGTCATCATCGCATCGCTAGGTTTTACAGCCGTAACAGGCAATCTGTCCTTCGGGCCAGCACAGCAAACATCACAAACAGGAACAGGCACAGGCACCGGACAAACAGGAACAACAACTACAGGTGAAACATTCTACGTCGGCGAAATCAACCTCAACGAAGCATGTTACGACGCATTCGATCTCTCCGCACTGACATCAGGAACCAACTATGACTTCTACTGGTACGCCTACCGTGGCGGCAACTGGGTTCTGTTAGGCAGCGGAGACGTGACAGATGCGGAAGTAACCGAACAAGACGGAGGCTACGTTTACGCCGTCCTCACCGTACCACCCAAATCTGGACAAACATACTACTGGGACCTTGAAAAAATGAACCAGGTAACCACCCGCATCGACGACTGGGAATTCAAAGATGTAACAAATGATCAGATCAAAGACTACGTAGTACCCGTCTATATCGGTGATAAGTATGTCACTGAGGCTGGAAACCCAACAGTCAACATACAAGGCTTCCTGAGAACCTATGAGGCAATCGCATTCAAAACCAGTCCGGATGATGTAGCAAGCGTCGGCACAGCCAAAGTCACAAAATTTGCCGGATGGGATCTGAACTTCACCACCACCAAACGCAGCCATCTGCTCTACCAGTACGAGCTGAAATACAACTCAACCGACAAAACGAAACTGGTGGCATCTGAATCCGCAGTCTACCTACACGGCGTTGGATACATCCCATTGACATCATTCACATTATCCCAGGATGGCACCAACACGATCTACACCTACACCGTCGGCAGCACAGTGGACACAGCTAAACGTCTTGACTATGGTGTGAACCAGATAAACAAGTTCGATGCGACTGGCAAACTTGTCTGGGACCTGGCAACCAGCGACGTCATCACGGCCACGCTAACAGTCACCGGACTTGACTCGACAGGATCGCCAGTAAGCATAAGCGACGCAGTACAATATTCCGCATAACCCTGAAAACTTTCAAAAGCCTAGTCCCCCGGAGGGGACAAAGGTATATTTTTTTGTTTGGTAACTATTCGGCATATGGCTGAATAATTCCCTCCTCTTTTTGGATTTCAGCCTTGTTTAAGGGTCTGAGCATCTCTACGTTTGAGAGGCTATCCACCCTGAACCTTAGGGTGTCATCTTGAGTTTTGAGGAGGTTTAAAGTGGCATTCACTTGTCTGTTTATGGTGACGCCGCATTGGGGGCAGTTGAGATTTTCCTGCTCTTCCAGGTCTGTTTTAAACTCGCATATTGAGCATGTTCTTGAACTGTCCATAGCATTCACGTAAACAGTTGGGACTCCAACCCATTTTGCTTTATAATCAATAAAGCCTTGTAACCTTCTGAATGGCTATGAGTTGAGTCTGCGCTTTAATTTCTTCGAATGTTTGCTTAAAAGGCTGCCTTTAATCCATCGATGATGAGTTCAACCGCTATAGCAATCAGTAGGAGACCTATTACTCTGGAAATAATATCCAAACCACTTTTGCCTAGTACACGGCGCAGATATTTTGCGGTAAAAAGAATAACCCAGCTAGAACCTAGAACGGCAAGAGAGGCGAGAACGGTAACCAAATATCCATACTCCTGCACGAAAATCATCGTGGTTGCGATTACTCCTGGTCCTGTTAGTAACGGGGTACCTATCAGCGTTATTGCAGGCGATGAGCCAAAACTTGTACGCATAAAACCTATCCCAACTACTATCTCAAAGCCTAGTGCCACCAATACCATACCTCCCGCAATTTTGAGTGATGAAAGATGAATCTTAAACACAGTTAAGATATCTTGGCCAAAGAAAAGAAAAACAAATAATACCAACCCCGCAACTAGGACTGCGTAGCTCGTAACATACGCTTGTTTACGCCTCGTTTTAACATCGGTAGTCAGAGAAAGAAAGATAGGCATACTGCCAAATGCATCCATTATTAAAAATAACGAAAGAAATATTATCGTGATTTCATCGAACATGTTACAAAAACAACCTGTCATAAACGGTTAAGATAGAAACCCAGATTAACTTTTACATATCCACTCTTTTCCAATCTCAAACTTCCAATGTCGTTATAATTTGTAACAAAACCCCCTTTGAAATATTATTCTCGAGTGAAAGAAGTAAACGGTTAAAAGTTAAAATCTAAAAATTTCTCACCGTATTTATTTTTTGAAAAGGGAGACCACTTGAAATCTTCCCCAATTTTTATTTTGAGGGGGGGGGTTTGTTCATATTTGCCATTTTTCAATGCAGGCTTATCGAATTTAAAGCTATTTCCCATTCCGTTCTTTATTAAAAACTACTCGTGAAACATTTCTCCTTAACTCACAAATTACTCGGTAAAATAGGGAAAACAGTAAAAAAGTTAAATTTTAACTTTTTATAGTTTCCGCCAATTTACTCGGTAAAGTCAAATCTCAGGGAAAATGTTTCAGGTCGCCGAGCTGAGGCGGCTAATCGCCGCTATCGCCGAGAAAAATGAAATAAAATCATGATATCGAGTGAAAGGACAATTTGACTCCAAATTAAGCTAGTCAACTAGCTTTTTCTTCTTGGCTTTGTGTCTGCCTTCATCTTTCTTCCGTGTCTTTCGTACACGAGTAATTGCAAACATCTTAGACAAAGGTTAGCCTCCAGAATATATTACTAAATTCCTTAACTTAAACTTTAAACTAAAAGAAGCTAGCTCTTAATGACTGCTTCAATTTCCAGATGTAACCCTTTTAATGATTTGTATATTTCAAATGCTGCTAAAATAGCTCCGATTAAAATTAGCAAAACACTAAACCCAAATATTATGATTATAACAAAACCTAGCTCTACAAGCACTGCAACATTAATAAAAATTAAGATGGCATCTATCGCAGAAGCTACTAACGAAAGCTGCATTAAAACTAATGACCATTTAGCAAGTCTAGCTCTTTCCAAAAAAATTCTTAGCTGATCCTTTGAGACGGCAATCTTTTTGTTTCGTATCT
This sequence comes from Candidatus Bathyarchaeota archaeon, assembly GCA_043811145.1. Lineage (GTDB taxonomy): Archaea > Thermoproteota > Bathyarchaeia > Hecatellales > Hecatellaceae > JBDRNN01. The sequence continues at coordinate 8,779 of JBDRNN010000261.1, read as the reverse complement.
CTTCAGAGATCTTAGCGAGATTTATTTTTTCAACATCTTTAAGAAGTTGTCTTATCCTGTCATGGATACGTCCGTATCGGGCGTATTGTGAGATGTTTATTAAAGCAACCGCTGTGATAAGTACAACAGGCGCCAATGTAACTTGAATTAGTTCAACAAAACTCAATGTTTTACTCTACTCTTAGGACATGTAGATAACGGAGCCAGATCTTAAACTTTTTTCATAGTTCTGCATATTGCATTATGTAGTTTTTAAAGTAAGGAAGAAATTTTATTGGGTTTATAAAATAGGTGTGACCTTTAGTTTTTCTCATATACGACTGTGACGGACCTCTTTAAATATAGAAGCCAATATGCAGATTAGAACAATGCCTGAAACAACAAATAATGAGAGCAAAGTGGGTATCTCTATTCCAAAAGCAGATACTATGAATTTAAAGCCTAAATATGAGAGAACTATCGCTAAGCCTTTACTTAGGTAAACAAGTCTACGCAAAGCATTTGCAAGAACAAAATATAGGGCTCTCAAGCCTAATATCGCCATTATATTTGAAGTGTACGCTATGTAAAATTCCTGAGTTATTGCCAAAACTGCTGGAATTGAATCAAATGCAAACAATATGTCAGTTGTCTCTATTGCAAGCAGAGCTAGAATCAAAGGAGTGAATATGATTTTTCCACTCTTTTTAGATGTGAACTTGCCACCAACATACTGAGACGATATCGGAAGGAATCTTCTAGCAATCTTAACTATCCTATTCTTTTCAGGATCAACCCGCTCCATCTTACCTCGAGCTAGCGCATATCCAGAATACAATAAAACAGCGCCAAAAACGTAAATCATCCAGTTAAATTGTCCCAAAAGAGCTATTCCTGCAAATATAAAAATGCTCCTGAAAATCATGGCACCAAGAATCCCTAAAAATAAAGTTTTATGCTGGTGAACAAATGGAACTGCAAAATAATTGAATATCACTATGAAAACAAAAAGATTATCGACGCTTAGCGATTTTTCTACAATATAAGCTGTAAAATATTCTAAACCTCCTCTATAGCCGAAGTACCAAAAGATAAAAACTCCAAATGCTAATCCTGCAGCTATCCAGATAATGCTCCAAATAACATCTCGCCGAAAGTTAAGTTTAGAAGCTCTTCCATGATATGACAGATCTATAAAGAGTAATAAAGCAACTATAACATGGAATGCTATCCAAAATGTAATTGGTATCTCTTGCAAGTTAAGCCCTATTCTATCCCATACCTAACTGTTCTTAAAGTAGACGAATTTTACCAGTCAGATTAATCTAGCAACAGCTTTACAGAACTCTAATTCTTATATTTTTAAGTTTAATGGGTCGCAGTTTAAGGTTGAAGTTGAGCAAAATCCGAGTGGCACTGACTCTGGAAATGAGTAGGTTGAACTTTACAACCCAAGCTCAAACTCTGTCGACATCTCCCACTGGACGGTTTCAACAACCCATGGAAGGACAGTCAGTCCCACATGGTAAAGGAAGATAAACCTCCCCTATCTTTTATTTTTAAAGTTATCGATAAAATTGCTGATAATATACGTAAACTAGCTGGGTAGGCTACCAGTCGTCATCTTTTTTATGGTTATACATTTTTTCAAAAAAACGTTGTAATTTATTCATTTGATTGCGGAGCAGACTTTCTTTCCAAATCTATGATCCGCTTTTTCAGCTCTCTGATTTTTTTCTGCAACTTTTCAAGACATTCCGCATATTTGCCAGAACTGTCCGGAGTGTAGGCGATAAGCCATCTCAACGCATCATCAATCTCATCTTCTGCATTATTGTTTTCTCGGGCGTTTCTTTGGCTGGTGTCGGCCATATTTTCCTGAACATGCATCATTTCTATATAAAAACTGCTTAGAGCTTGGTCGTAGAACTGAGCAACAGTATTTTTTATTTGACTAACAATGCGACCAGCTACAGACATAACAGTTTTTCTCTGTTTCATCCCTTACGTAATTTCGTTTCTGCTGTTGTTCTATTTTCAGTTCAGCCAGTTCTCTGTGGTTGTCAGCTTCAGCATCATGTTGATGTTCAGCGTTCTAGCTGTAATCGCCTTCCATGTCTTCATGAAAGACTCCACCGATTCTATTCCATCTTTTCTAGGAAACATGCCGACAATCAACTGGGTTTATGCTGGACTGGGTGTGGCTGGTGCCTTCTTCATATCTTGGATAAACGTCGCCGTCTCAGGCCTAGTCTTCCCAGTGAACAGTTTATTATATGTTCCGCAGTTCGGCATCGCCGCATTCGGCTCACAAATCATGGGCGAAAGCCTCATGCAGCTGGTCCTCGTTGCTCCGGCTGAAGAATTCCTAAAAATCAGCATGATCCTCGCACTGCTGGTGCGGACAAAAAACGAATTTATCGCAGCCGGCACCTCCATCGGAATCTGGGCAGTCTTCCACACCATCATTATCCGGCTTCAGTCCACTCTACGTAATCATGGCCTTTGCCGTGGGGATCCTCTGGTATTTCCTCGCATACAAACTACCAAAATACGACGGCATCTCCGACACCAAGGGAAGCGTGCTCATTGCTGTTATGGCTCACAGTTTTTTCAATGTTTCAGTTATTATCCTGTCGGCTGCATGATGCTGTTCCGTGTTTAAGGTACTTCTTTGCCTGTATCGGTTAAGAACCATTCATGATCTTTATTGTTAATAATTGGATCTTTCCGTTTTAAATCTCGGTGGCTGCACCATTGCTGTAACACGCACAATGCTAGATTATTTCTCATGAATTTCGTATCTTAAAATATCCAGAAACCCGTACCCGTCCCTAATGATCTTTCTGCTCTCAAGTATTTTTATGCGTTTTCTAAATATCGGGCCGTTGGTAACAAATGTATGGTATTCTCCTGACTCGCCGCATAGGTCAATCTTGTGTTCGTGTAAATATTCCATGAGGTTTCTGTCTATTTTATGTCCAACCCATTCATTCTCGAATAAATCAGCTTTGGCGCTAACTATGAGTGCTTCAAATCCTTTATCTATAAAACCGTTGAGTATTTGCTCACGTTTCTGTTCCCATAAAGGTAAAATGGGTTTAACATTTAACTCATTGCAAACCCTCTCATTCCAACTTCTGTGTTCCGGAAGGTCGATATCTCCGAAAACCACACCTTCTACATTCTGCTGCTTTAGTTCAGATACTGCCTTCTTGAATTCTTTTTCGTAGGTATTCCAGGTTGTGCTCCTTTGAACTATCGGGATCCCTATAGCCTGCGATTGTGTATGGAGTAATTTTGAACTTATCCCGTGAGTCATAGATACCTTTGCGTCTTCAGTTATCATATTCAAAAGATAGGCAACTTCAAAACCTTTATGGATGGCTTCATAGCAGGCGAGACCGCTCTCCTTACCGCCACTCCAAGAAACAACAACACGCATACAAATATCTGTCCTCTTCAGGAATTTAATCTTTCAAAATTACTGCGTAAAAAGGATAAAAACTATAAAAAGTTATTTTTTAACTTTTCTGCGAGATAAAGAACCTATCGTTATAAAAGTGTGTGTGGGTACCTCGGTATGCACACACACGACAGAAACTTGGTACTTATTATTTAACTACCCGTCCTTATCCCGTACTATCGTAATTGTTTTTTCTTTAGACTGTTCCTGTTTTTATGTTCTGCTTCCTCTTGCCCTTCCAATAAGGCCTCGTAGCTTTTGCTGTTATAATTTTGGGTGCAATATAATTTGGCAACCATTTTTATTGTAGGTAATCAACTTGAAATCTAAGCAACTTTTTTTTGCAGGAGTACTCATGCTGCTTGTCGGATCAGTTCTTCTTGCAGCAGACGCAAGCACACCAGCACAGTCCATGTTATCAATAGATTCGACTCCGCCTGAAATCCGCTCCATCTATCCCGACTCCACAGACCCGAACACGGCTAACCTCATTCACGCTGGGTCAGAGATACAGCTCTCAATCACGGTTTATGACGTTCATGGTGCAGGTGCGGACCTAACAATAACATCCACTGGATACAGCTCAACACCATCCAAATCTTCTTGGCCAACTAACCCGGATGGAAGCCAAACTTACTCATGGCAGTGGACAATTCCCAACGGGAACGGTGTCCTGTACCAATTCAACTGGGTTATCCGGGACGGCTGGACTCCAGCCAACATCCTTGAACATACAACCTACGCCATAACCGGGCAGCCTGACGGCTACTTCAGAGTCAACGGCATAGACGTGACCTCTGCGGATCAGGTAATCAAGCTGAACACGTTAAACATCAACTTTGAGTTCGTCGCCACCCGAGATCCCCAGGACATAGCTCAGGTATATGTGGATATTGAAAATGCGCAGACCTTTGAACCCCTGACAACCGTGACTCTCACAAAAGACACAGACAGCCACTGGACAAAATCCTACACTATACCCAATGATGGTGACTGGCGTGTCTACGGCTACATGCAGTGGGTCAGCGGAGAAAACTTCCTGAAACTCAGCTTCTTCACAACCACCAACGACAACTTCACATCGCCACCATTGCCTTCACCCTTCAACATATCCCTGCTGATGATAGCAGGCATAGTCATGTTAGTTCTGGGCGGAGTAGCAACGGCAGTCAGTTTCAAAAAGGAGCTCTAAACTTCCCCTTTTTTATCTAATGTAACTTTTGTTACACATATTTTTATTCTGAGAATCCTCCACCGGATTCATGTCATAATGATCGCCTCCCATCTCAGCACCCCCAGGGGGTTGTCACTTTGATTCCGACGTTTTCTGTCATAAAAAGTTCTAAAACATTGTGTTAGCTAAATGTTGGCTACCCAAAATATTGAAATTCCAATTCTAAGAGATTGACTTCAATAAGCTTAAAGCATCGGGGTATTTGCAGTCAAAAGTTAATGATGTTTTTCTTGAGCAAGCCTAACCGTAATGTTAATTGTACGTAGTATCATTTATGAATATAACAATGTTATAATAGTCTTTGTTTGATGATATATTTTTAAGACTGTGAGTAAATATCTTGACGAGGTTGGTGTCCTTTGGCTCCGTGGTACGTAATATACCTTTGCACTACATCCATAACCGTCTTAACGCTAGGGATACTTCTCAACCTCTATCGGTGGAGTAGTGGTATTTCACCTGAGACAAATCGTCGAACTAAAGTCTCCCTTCCTAAGGCAATTTATCTTCTATTAAAAGTTCTAATTGTCGATCTCTTTTTGATGAGGCAGATTTATTTACGTAGCTACTTTAGATGGGTCGTACATCTGCTAATTTTTTGGGGAATAATTGGTCTTGTAAGCATGGATTTTGCTCTCTTCTATTTCGAGTTTTTTGTTCCTCCGTCCCTCCCCTTGATACCTGTGTTATTGGGAGTAACTCCCGCTGCTGTTGCTCTTCACCTAATTCCCACTCTCACAGTTACCGAGTTTATAGAAATACTCCTAGACTTCTTCGGCATGATGGTTGCGGTAGGATGCACCATCGCTTTAGTCAGGAGGGCGGTTATTGGTAAGGTTAGATCAACCACAGTCGAATTCGATGTTACCTTTCCATCCTGGATTTTAGCTAGCTTAGGTACAGGTTTCCTCGTGGAGATGAGCCGATGGACAATTATAGACCCCAGCCTATACTCAGCGCTCTATCTGGTTCACGCTCTTATCTCCTTCTCCCTTGTGGCATATCTACCCTTCAGTAAATTTATGCACATGTTTGCTAAAGCACTGATATTATGGGTTTATGAAATAAAAACCGAACCTTACATTGAGGTTCCCTTAGCGAGGTGAATCGGGTTTATGTTTAGTACTAGAAAACTTTCCCCCTATCATCTCTCACGAACGCAACTTATGGAGCTAGATGCCTGTACAAGGTGCGGTGAATGTGTAACCGTATGCCCCGCTACCACTGAGACAGGTAACGAGTACAACTCAGCCAGAGGGCGTATCCGACTGATAAAATCGTATGCAAATGCGATGTACGGTCCCTCAGCAATGCTTTTTGGGCCCAAACGTAAAAAAGCCGATGAAATTTTAAGCAATCTAGTGGATTACTCGTACCAATGTTCTGTATGCGGAATTTGTAAAGAGGTATGTGAAGCAAGGATCGACACTATCGAGTTATGGGAAGCTTTCCGAGCTGAGCTTGTTAAACTAGGGAAGGGGCCGCTTCCTAGGCATGCGGGGTTCACTCCTAGGATTAAGGTAAAACATAACCCTTATGATGAGCTACCGGAAAACAGACCCAACTGGTTGCCACCAGACATTAAACCTGTTGACAAAGCTGAAATCGGGTTTTTCGCTGGGTGTACCTCTTCATATAAAACAAAGTGGTTTGCAGTTAATTTCGCTAAAATTCTGGATAAATTTAATGTAAAATTTACTTATTTGGGTCCTGAAGAGTATTGTTGCTGTTCTCCATTGATTAGAACTGGTCTTCTTGACATCGCTAAAGATACAATAGTACATAATGTTGAAAGTTTCGCTGCAAGGGGGGTTCAGAGAGTTGTCACTCCTTGTGCAGGCTGCTTCAGAACTGGTACTATAGATTGGCCTAGATTTTACGGTAAGCGTTTGCCCTTCGAAATGGTTCATGCAACACAATTTATAGCTGAATTAATTGACAGCGGGCGTGTTAAATATGTCAAGAAGTTGGATGATGTTTTAACTTATCACGATCCGTGTCATTTAGGTCGGCATGTAGGCGTATTCGAAGAACCTAGGAAAATTCTTGAAAATTTACCGATTAAAGGTTTTATTGAAATGGAAAATAATCGGTCAAACTCTAGGTGTTGTGGCGCTGGTGGAGGGCTGAAATCAGGTGTACCTGACTTAGCTCTTAACATCGCTAAGAGACGTGTAGATGAAGCAATAGCTACGAAAGCATCTATGTTAACCACATCATGTCCTTTCTGTGTTGTAAACTTTAATGACGCTATAAAAGCTATTAACACTAAATTGAAATTGAAGGACTTGATTGATCTGTTCGCAGAACTAACAGGAGCTATTCCATCATCCAGTTAAGTGTAGCTTACAAGGCAATGCTTCTACTGTTTTTCAATCTCTCTTTTCAGTTTCAATTAGGTTTTTTAAAGCCTTCTGAGAATTTGTAATGAAAGAAAGCTTTTAAAAATCTTCAAAACATTCATTTTTACAAAAGTTAGAATGTGAAACTAACGGTCGGTTTCAAATTCTAAAAAGGGGGTCAAAATTGGTTTCCGTATTTGCAAGCTATCTGCCAGTAGCTCTTCTATTCATTATAGCAATAGTGGGTGTGGTTCTGGTCATATTGGTTTCTAGATGGCTTTCTCCCTTCAAGCCTAATCCGAAGAAGCTCAGCACTTATGAGTGTGGGGAAATTCCCGAAGGAGAAGCTATGATCCAATTTAGGTTTCAATATTATATGTTCGCTATAATATTCGTTGTTTTTGATGTTGTCTCTATTTTCCTGTTAATATGGGCGGTGTCTCTCCCCAGCCTGACTGTCATAGCTAAACTTCAAATGGCTATCTTTGTCGGGATTCTCGTTACAGGTTTATCCTATGCGCTCAAAAAGGAGGCTAAGATCTGGGTTTGATAAATGAAGATCATGGGATTGAAGAGAAGAAAACTTTCACAGGCACCATCTCAGAACGTATAGCAGAAATTCTAAGATGGTTTGTTACGGTTACCTTCATTAAAGACCTGATTAACTGGATAGCAGGGCGTTTCTTTAACTGGGGGCGAAGAAACTCTCTCTGGCCATTGCATATCGGCTTAGCTTGTTGTTCTATAGAATGGGCTGCTATGGGTGCATCCAGATTTGATCAGGAAAGATTTGGTCTTCTAGCGCGCTCATCTCCACGGCAATGTGACCTTCTGTTTGTCACTGGGACAGTTACAAAAAAAACGGCGAATCGAATAAAATTACTTTACGAGCAGATGCCTGAACCTAAGTATGTTATAGCCCTTGGCTCGTGCGCAATTGCCGGAGGTCCGTTTTATGATTCCTACAGCGTGATTCAAGGTGTCGATAGGCTCTTCCCAGTTGATGTATATGTACCCGGTTGTCCACCTAGACCTGAGGCTCAGATATATGCGGTCAGAGTATTGCAGGAGAAAATTAAGAGAACAAAAACAGAGGTTTTAGAGATACGATAATAGTCAAGTGGTGTGATTAGTTTTTGACATCAAATGAAGAAAAAATTGTGGAAGAATTTACGAAAAATTTTTCAAATTTGATGAGTGAAATAGCCATTGTAAAGTCTAGGCTCATAACCGTTAAAATTCAACTTGAGAATCTTTTAGATATATGTCATCACCTTAAAGAGAAGATGCACTTCAATCATATCTCTTCCATCTCAGGAGTAGACTATGGTGATCATTTTAGTTTGGTCTATCATATCTATAGCTACTCTAGAAGATGCACGGTTACTCTGAATATGGACGTTCCTAAAGAAAACCCCACGGTCGCTTCTGTAACTCCACTTTGGGGTGGTGCTAACTGGCATGAACGTGAAACATACGACCTCTTTGGAATAGTTTTTGAAAACCATCCAAACTTAGAGAGGATCTTAACTCCCCCAGGATGGGAGTATTTTCCCTTGAGGAAGGAGTACAAGCTAAAATAGGGTGTTCTTGATGCCTGAAATGTGGATAAACATGGGTCCTCAGCATCCCTTCGGACATGGACTTTGGGACCTGAAAGTTAAGGTGGATGGGGAAATTATAGTTGATGCAATACCTCAAATCGGTTATCTTCATCGTGGTATAGAAAAATTAGCAGAAAACAGGACTTACCACACC